>NZ_JADNNI010000020.1:0-71995 GCF_015556925.1 Enterococcus sp. 1001283B150225_161107_E12
TATGTTTTTTAATACCTAAAATGAAAATGGGACTGAAGAATCAATTTTGATTCATCAGTCCCATAAATTATAGAGCCCGATTTAGATGACACTTGGTGGTTTTTCATATATTTTTTGGTTTTACTTCATCGATCATTCCCATTCATTCTTGATCTCCGCTACTTTATTCCACCAATCCTGTCCGGCAACTTCATCGATCGTGTAATCTAGCGATGTATCAGACAATAAGCTGCCAACTTCTTTTTACAATTCACTTGTCTAAATGGACACTTAATCGTTCCTTTGTCTTATTTGTGTCCATAATGAGTTGAATTCTCTCTTTGATGTACAAGCTACGACCCTATTCTACACTTATTTAGGGGGATAGACGATAAGAATATTCTTTGTTTCTCTATGGATGAGTAGATGAAAAATCATCTCGATAAATGAACACAATTGTGTTCTTTCGTTCGAAGGTATGTTATAATTAAAATGCCTATGAATTAAATCAGAGGAGGGGAATATTATGGCAACAATTACAGTTCGTGTGACAGAAGATGAGAAAAAATTTTTGGATGAAATGGCTAAGTTTGAAGGAAAGAGTCTCTCTGAATTACTTAAAACAAAAACATTAGATGCTTTAGAAGATGCGTATGATGCAAAGATAGGAGATTTAGCCTATGAAGAGTATTTGAAAGATAAAAAATCAAATGATTTATCTGTTCTTTTAGAGGAGTATGATATAGGTGAAAAAAAATGAGCTACTCGGTAAGAACAACTCCTACCTTCGATAGGCAAATAAGAAAACTAGACAAATTCGAAGCAACAACTATATTAAGATGGTTACATAAACAGATCGAAGGCACAAAAAATCCTAGATATACAGGTAAGCCACTTGTGGGGAACTACGCAGGTAAATGGCGATACAGAATAGGAAATTATCGCGTCATTACAAAGATTGATGATGAAAAGTTGATTGTTTTAGCATTAGAAGTAGGACATAGAAAAAATATATATCTATAGTAGAATCTACTCCGAAGTGAATAGTTATACACTTCGGTTTTTTGTATTCAAATATTTTTCACCAAGTCAAACCAAAAAGCACCTTATTCAAAAAGGAATGAGATGCCTTTGTATTGAGTTATCTAACCGAGATTTTATTCTTATTTTTGATAAAGATAAAACTTATCACGCCGAACACGAAGAGTACCAAGCCGAAAAGTAAAGTATGAGTCATGCCGATTGGGTAAGGTGCTACCTGGCCTTGATTAAAAACAAGTATTGAAGATATCCGATAAACAAAGAAACTGGCATAAAGATGATTCAAAGGATATTAAGCCAATCAGAGGATGATTTTAGCTTTGAAATCAATAAAAAACGGAAATCTAAGGAATTGCTTCCAAAGATTTCCGTTTTTATAGTATTCATTAATTTTATGCCATAAATAATGCTTTGTAGAGAAATACTGCTACAATACCGGCACAAATCGGTGCCACAACTGGAACCCAAGCGTAATCCCATTGTGAAGAACCTTTATGTTTCAATGGTAACAACGCATGAACCAAACGAGGTGCAAAGTCACGTGCTGGGTTCAATCCAGGACCTGTAGGACCTCCTAGTGAAGCGACCAATGTCCAAACTAAGAAACCAAGAGCTAAGTGAGCTGTTCCTAAGTTATCTTGGAAGAAAGGTGCTTTTGTGATACCTAATGCGCCAAAGAATAAGACGAATGAACCGAAGAATTCGTTGACGAAACCATTGAATTTAGAACCAACACTGTTGATAGTTGAGAAAGTTCCTAAGACATGGTTTACATCTTCAGTTTGATCGTAATAAGGTTTGTAACAAGCGACCACGATCAATTGTCCAAGAGCTGCTCCAAGTAATTGTGCAACGATATAAGGTACGACTTCTGCCCAAGGGAATAAACCATTAGAGGCTAAAGCAATCGTAAATGCCGGATTGATATGATTTCCGCTAATGCCACCAAAAATCATTGCTGGCATCATCACACCAAAACCATAACCAACAGCAATCAGCATCCAGTCACTGCCATATCCTTTTGTTCCTTTTAAATCTACGTTTGCGACAGCACCATTACCTAAAACGATCAATAATGCTGTACCAAGTAGTTCCGCCGCTAGACGGGTCATAAGTGAATAATCCATAATACCCTCCATAAATTTATTGAAATATAAAAAAGAAACAACAACACAGCGGGTGAAGTGTTCCGTAAGAGGTGTACTTCTGTTGTCGTGATAAGTGCAAAATAAAAAACGACTTCTTTATAGAAAGAAATCCGAGCAACAGTCGACACATTGATAAAACCCTATGACACAAAACACCAACCCTAACTATAAATATATCAAAAATAAATAGTGAATTTTATCAAATATTGTCGCTATCAACAAACATTTTTTGAAAATTTCAGAAAAAATGAAACTGAAATGGAACGAATAATCGCACGATGCACTGTGAGTGAATCGTCTACAAAAAGAAGGGAATTACTTTAATTGAATGCCTCCTTAGCTTGTCTGTTTTGGTGTTTCAATAAGGATTATATGCTACAATGAGGAAAATAGTCGATAAGGGGTGAAGTCGTTGTATTTGTCTTCTGAGTACTTAAAACGTTTTGACAAAGACTTATATTACAAAGTGCTCTTACTCGAAAGCTTTGAGGATCAGGTAGGGCACACAGCGGCACAACTTGCACAAAAGGTTCAACTAGACGCACGAAGTGTAACCAGATATTTAGTTGAATTGATCAAAAATTATCAATTATTCAGTGGAAAAGAGCAATCTTTATTCACGAAGAATCATCGATCGGGTTATCATTTTTATGATTCTCTGGATCCTATTGAACGTGAACGCTTTTTGATTTACCTCGTGCAAAGTACGCTTAAATACCAGCTGTTGCACGACATTTTTTTTGAAGAATTTCATACGCTCTATCAATTCTCACAAAAGCATTATATCAGTGAGTCAACTGCTCATCGGAAAATCAATGATTGGAAAGAACAATTTTCGAGGTATGGTATCCAACTCAAAAGAGGAAGCTATATTGCGTGTGGGGAAGAAGAAATCATTCGATTATACCTACATATGACTTTTTGGCAGTTATTTCGTGGTAAAGTTTGGCCCTTCGAAACTATTCCACAACAGGACGTCAAACAAATTGCGGACCAGATTTTACAGTTTTTTGATGTTCGGTTGAATGAGATCAAGAAACGGCGATTAGAGTATATGTTAGGTGCATTTTTCTTACGTAAATCCCAAAAACATTTTGTGGTTTTAAATAATAAAAAACGACAGTTGATTGAAAAAAATCCACTCTTTGAAGCATTTAGTCAGTGGATGGCGCCTTTTTTTCCAAACTATTTCCAAGGGAAAGAAGAATTAGGTGCACTATTTCTAGTGCTGATGACCAGAGAAGAATATTATCAATCGTCAGGAATCCGTCAGCAGATTTTTGCTTTTCACCGAAAACAACAAACAGCTCCTTTTATAGCTCTATTAGAAATGAAGAATGCGTTAGCAGCATACTGCGAAGAAAAGCAGTTGACCGAAGAATCATTCACCAAAGAAGCAGAGAACTATTTGCTTAGTAGTCACCTGTTCGCGTACTTGTTTCCTCATGCGAAGGAAATGGTTGATGGGGAAGGTAGCAATTTTTCTAGACACTTCATTAGTGAAAATGAGTCATTGAAACAATGGTTGCTGAATTTTTTCAATCGAGCAACACAACGTGCAGACGAGTGGGTCTATGAGAATGCGACATTCTTGATGCGAAGGTATCTAACCGTGTTAAAAACGATGCGTGTTTTTGATCGACAATTACCACAAGTCACTATTTTACTGATGACGGACTTTCCTCTTTTTGAAGAAGAATTACTAAAAGAAAACCTAAGGCACTTTTTCAGAGAGGAGTATCAGTTGTACTTTTTACCAGCGGATTATCGAGGAAGAGAGGTCGATCTGTTACTATCCACAAGCAAGATCCATCGCAAACCTTGGGCGGATCTAGACTATTTCATCGTCACAGATGAACTTGAACTCTCGGATTATATCCGTTTATTTGATAAAATCAAAGAAATCAAAACAAAGAAAGAGAGAAAAAATCATGACATTTGAAGAAGTATTGCCACAGTTAAAAACAGGTGCAAAGGTTATTAGAAAAGGTTGGAGTGGATTTGAATTATATGTTGTTCTGGTTTCCGATGATGAATTTGATGGTTGTCCAGTAACGCCTTATTTTCTGATCAAAACGAGCGACGAAGGATTTTCTAGCTTTGCGCCAACCGTTTGCGATATTCTAGCAGAAGATTGGATGATCATTGAATGACGAATCATTATCCGGACTTAGCGAATCAAGTCGTCTTTGTGACAGGCGCCGCTCAAGGAATCGGTGCTGCACAAGCAGAAGCTTTTTTAAATCAAGGAGCGAAAGTATTTGGTGTGGATCTGAAATCAGGTAAGATGGAAGAACTAGCCATAAAATATCCTACGCATTTTATCTCATTTCTCGGTGATATTTCACAAAAAGAAGTGATTGAACAAGCGGTCACTACGTGTCATGAAAAAGTCGGCGATATTTCAATCTTATTGAATACCGCAGGGATTCTTGATGGCTACAAGCCTTTATTAGACACAGACGAAACACTTTGGGATCGGATCTATGAGGTCAACGTAAAAAGTCTCTTTCGATTAACAAAACAAGTGTTGCCTGATATGCTCGAAAAGCAAACGGGAACGATCATCAATATGGCCTCCATTGCAGGTATGGTGGCTGGCGGTGGTGGAATCGCGTATACGAGCGCCAAACATGCAATCATCGGCTTCACGAAACAGTTAGCCCTTGATTATGCCCCGCAAGGGATACGTGTAAAAGCCATCGCACCAGGCGCCATCCAAACACCGATGAATGCAGCTGATTTTGCAGGTGACGGAGAGATGGCCAAATGGGTCGCAGAAGAAACGCCTGTTAAGCGTTGGGCACAGCCGGAAGAAGTAGCAGAATTGACGTTATTTCTTGCGACGCCTCAAGCGAGTTATATCCATGGAGCAATCGTTCCAATCGATGGTGGATGGTTGCTTAAATAGCTGAAAGAAGAATAAGTGGGGGAAACGTATGAAAGTGATCGTTTGGTTGATGCCTCTTGGAATGGTTAGTGTAGTTGCTTATTTTGTACATGTGTTTCTTGGGCAATACCTTTGGGAATCATATGATCCAATCACGACAGACATCAGTTCTTTAACCGCCATTGGTGCGCCAAATGCGAATTTATTGAATATGATCCTGCTTATCTATGGTATAGGCTTTTTACTATTTGTCATTGGAATGGTCGTGACCGCCTTTGAAAAGTATCATGGGCTGACTCGGATCGGTTATCTGATTTTTCTTGTGATGGCAAGCACTACAGTGGTAGGCTATAAACTATTTCCATTGACAGGCGATAAGGCGGATATGAATTTCCAAAATACGATGCATATTGTTGTGACGATCCTTGTCGTATTTACTACTATATCTTCTTTATTCCTTATTGGGTTTGGTTATCTTAAACAAGAAAAACTACGTACGTTAGGAAAAATATGTATTGCTACCGCCATATTGATCACTTTTTTTGGCGCATTGAATCCAATTGGAATGGCACAAGGATGGAATATTTCAGGGTTGATGGAGCGAATGGTGATCTTTCCCCTACAAGCTTTTGTTTTCTTTCTATCTTTCATCTATACGACGAATAATAAGTTGATAGTGAAAAATGAAATGGTATAACTAGATGATTATAGAAGTGTCTGGCTATGAGAATAAGCGATATCCGCCAAAAAATAGTTGCTCTATTTGGCGGATATCGCTTATTTTTAAAGTTTTTCTTTTTTATCCTATTAATTTTTTAAACTAATTTTTGAATGTTGAACCGTAATCTTTTTCTTAAAGTAGTGCCAACATAAGCTGCTCCTGTACTTTTGAGCAACTCTGGCAACAAGAATGGGACGAATCCGCTCAATAGCGCAGTTTGAACTGGCAAATGACTACTAAATGATAACCAAAGCGTACCTACAACTAAAGCAAGAAGAGAGCCGAATAGATTGGCACACCAAGCGTGGAAAAAGCGAGAATTGGTCTTCTCAATCCACCAACCAATGACGAAAGACTGAAGAATAAAACCAAAAAGGTAGCCGCCTGATGGTCCGAATAAGATGCCCATTCCCCCAGTCATGCCAGAAAAGACGGGTAGTCCGATCAATCCTAATAAGAGATACATACAAACAGCGAGAGTACCAGCACGTTTCCCAAGAAATGTGGCGGTCAAGCCAATCGCAAAAGTCTGGCCAGTAAGAGGAACCAAACCTAATGGGATAGTAAATTGTGAGAGGACTGCAATAATTGCTGTAAATTCGGCAACGAGTATAAGTTCTTTTAATGATTTTGTCATCCGTTCTCCTTTTGTTAACCTTTTTTATTTTTGTGGTTAACGAAATTATAGAGGAAGAGAAAATAAATGTAAAGTCTCTTTATGATATATTTTGAAAACGCACATAAGAAGTAAGAGTACAAAAATATTTCCAAATGTGAGAAAAAGTATGAATAGCAAGTGTTTTGATACGTGATATAATTTTTATATAACATAATCAACTATATTTTGGCACATAGAAAAATGAGGATGATCATTCATGATCTTTCTACAGATAGGTGCCCAACCTAGTCAATGAACTGGTTTGTTGGTTGAAACGGCCAGTGAACATTCATCGATTTGCCATGGGTAACTAAAAGCTGTTTGACGAATGAATGTGCCAATAATCAGCAACTGTGAAAGTGACAAGTTAACATGTCTATCCACCATTGATAAAGGGAGAAACTAAGCAGTTGCTTGCTTAAAGGACACATTTCATTGGAAAAGCAATGATGCGAGACAGTTTATGAAATTTGAAGCATCACACTGTAGAGGACATGTTCTTTTCCTCGTCTAAACCAAGTGGGAAGTGGCAGTTAAAAGCTGTATCTTCAGAGAACGATTGAGAACATCAAAAACTTAGCTGTTTTATCACCCAAGTAGCGAATACAAATTGATTTCTCTTGCTATTGTTCGAGTCATGGATACAACTGAACCTGCTAAAGCCAACATAAAAAGATAGCACTCGACTCAACGGAATACGTACGTTGTTTTGAGGTCTATCTTTTTATGTGTGTCCGAGCGAAGAAAAGACACGGGGACATTATTTCTTATTACTTGGAGCTAATCAGCTTTTTCACAACCTCGATAAACGGTGTTCAAAAAGCTGACCTTCAACATTAAGCTAAAAAATCAAAAAATATGAACAGTTATTTTCTGATTTTCTATCTTACTGCTCAAGTCAAAACGCTTCTTTCACAACCTTGATAAACGGTGTTCAAAAGCCAACTCCTACGATAATAAGGCAAGACTTGGAAAAATATGGAGAACTATTTTCCCAGGCCTTGCCTTATTACTTGGAGCTAATCAGCTTTTTCACAACCTCGATAAACGGTGTTCAAAAAGCAACACTTCGGACATAAGCCAAAAAAATCAAAAATGAAACAGCCATTTTCGATTTTTCTGGCTTATGCCTTAGTGCTAAGCGCTTTTTTCACAACCTAAAAAAACCAGCTATCCAAAGGATAGCCGGTTTTTTTTGTACCAAAGTTTTTTGAATTATAGGCTTTGGTTGTAGTATTCAACGACAAGTGCTTCGTCAATTTCTGGGTACAATTCGTCACGTTCTGGTAAACGAGTCAATGAACCTTCTAATTTTTCAGCGTCAAAGCTTACGAATGCTGGACGTCCAACAGTTGCTTCAACTGCTTCTTTTACAGTTGAGATGTTTTGTGATTTTTCACGAACTGAAATCACTTGACCAACTGCAACGTGGTATGAAGGGATATCAACACGTTTGCCATCAACCATGATATGACCATGGTTAACTAATTGACGTGCTTGACGACGAGTAGTTGCAAGACCTAAACGATAAACAACATTGTCTAAACGTTGTTCTAGTAAGATCATGAAGTTAACCCCGTGTTTACCTTCTTTGATTTTGCTTGCTTTAACGAACAAGTTACGGAATTGACGTTCGTTCATACCGTACATATGACGTAATTTTTGTTTTTCAGTTAATTGCATACCGTATTCTGATTGTTTGCCACGGCTGTTTGGTCCATGTTGACCTGGAGCGTAAGGGCGACGTGCTAATTCTTTTCCTGTGCCAGATAATGAAATACCTAAGCGACGAGAAATTTTCCATGATGGTCCTGTATAACGAGACATTAAAATTTCCTCCAATAGATAACTATATTTTTTGGAGTAAAATAATCCGTTAAAAAATTCATAATCGTATAGTTTGTTCTTCAATCTTCACCTTTGCAGCCGCGGTTACGCAATTGAACCCGAAGCGGGGCAACAAACTAGGGACGAGTTATTATTTTTCTGCTGCATTATTTTACACGAATTACAGTATAAGCGATATGACCTATCAATGTCAAGAGAATAAGTAGCAAAAAAGCTTTACAAACCCCAGTTCTGTCTATAGAATAAGAGGGTATATGCCAAAAGCATGAAAATAATTGAACAAATCTTAAAGGAGAAAAGAGATGAACCCAGTATCACCGTTGTTTGAAAAGATTGAGGCATCAATCGAAAAGAAAGTTGATTTGATCGGAAATAGTTACGCCCGTTATGCCGTGCGTGCTTTATTAGCTAGTTTGTTCTTGACACTTGGAACTGCTGTTGCTTTTTCGATTGCTATCAAAGGTGAGCATATTGCTCATGGATTTGGAAAGATACTTTATGCGTTTATGTTTAGTTGGTCTTTAGTCATGATTTTATACATGAATGCTGAACTTGGTACCTCAAATATGCTTTATATGTCGGTCGGGGTCCAACGTAAGCGGTTAAAATTAGGTCTAGCTGCAAAAATTCTGTTTACTTGTATTTTATTTAACTTGATTGGTGGGGTATTATTTGGCTTTTTAATTTCTTTGACGACACCATTCCAAGATCTGCCGATGGATAATTATATGTTAGAGTCGATTGCAGTCAAATTGACGAAACCGACAACAACCATTTTGGTGGAAGCAATGTTTGCCAACATTGTAGTAAATACAGCGGTATTGATTAGTATGCGAATGAAAGATGATGCAGGGAAAGTCTTAGCGATTGTTTTCATTATTTTCATTTTTGCTTTTTTAGGCTATGAACACGTTATTGCCAACTTCCCGGCATTCACATTAGCTTATTTTGTTTCAGGTGGGCAGATGGATGCCATGACTGTTGGTAATGTGATCCACAATCTTTCCTTTGCGTTGATTGGGAATTACGTTGGTGGTGGTTTAGTCATTGGTTTAGGTTATGCATGGTTGAATCAATCAAAATCATCCTATGTTGACTAGTTCGTTCCTTTAAAAATCGAAGGAGGCCATCCCTTGGAGACAATTGTTTTTCCGAATAATAAAGAAAAAGCTCAGCAGATGGAAGCTTACATGAAGCATCATTTCCGATTTGCAGGAGTTCCTAAGCCAGAAAGAGCGTTACTACAAAAGGCTCTTTTAAAAGAAAGCCAGGAGATACCTATTTCAGACTTACTTTTATTAGTAAAAGATTATTATATGCAGGAAGAACGGGAGTATCAGTATTTAGCGATCGATTTAGTCCAAAAGAACGTCAAGCGTCTTTCTTTTGATAACTTAGTATGGTTACTTGAGCTTGTCTCACAGAAGGAATGGTGGGACAGTATTGATTCTTGGCAAAAAGTCTACAGCACGTGGGGAAAACTGCACCAAGAAGTTGATGCGGTTTTCAAATTATTTGAAGGTCAAGAAGACTTTTGGTTAAGACGAATTGCGATCACCCTGCAACTAGGGTTCAAAGAAGAGACAGATGTCGCTCTACTCGAACGAGCGATTGATGCAGATCGTTCAACAAATGAATTTTTTATTCAAAAGGCTATTGGTTGGGCGTTGCGGGACTATAGCAAAACAAATCCACTTTGGGTAAAAGAACAATTGACAAAAGAATTAAGCAAGCTTGCAACGAGAGAAGCAAGTAAGTATTTATAGAGAGGCGAGATAGAATGACACGCAAATTAATTGCTTTTGATATCGACGGCACGTTGTTAGATTCCAACAAACAGGCATTGGACAGTACAAGGGAAGCCTTGGAAAAACTGCGTAAAGATGGACATTTAGTGACGATTGCTACAGGGCGTAGTCGCTTTCACGCACAAGAAGTTATCCGTGATCTAGCATTTAGCAATTATATTCTATGTAACGGTGCAGCCGGATTTTTGGATCATGAACAAGTCTATAAAAATTTGCTGGATCAAGAACAATTACACCAATTTATTCAAGAAGCGCAAGAAAAGGATATTGATACAGCATTTGTTAGTTTAGATTCAATCAAACGCTTTTCATCTAATCGTATCGATATGATGGAAGATGCGATGCATTCATTTGGTGCACACTTACCAGAATTGGACGAATACTTTGTTGAAAAACAGGATGTGTATCAAGCATTAGCTTTCTTTGACCATTCCTATGATCAACAATTCAGCGCTTATGATCGTATTCGGTTTGTGCGTTGGCACGAAAATAGTGTCGATGTGGTGCCACACGATGGTTCCAAAGCGGTAACGATCATGAACCTAGCCAATCGAGTAGGGATTGCGCCAGAAGACGTCATCAGTTTTGGTGACGGACAAAATGATCGCGAAATGCTTCGCATGTCTGGTATTGGGGTGGCAATGGGGAATGCCGTACCAGAAGTTCAAGCGGAAGCAAAAATGGTCACAGATACGAATGATCAAGATGGTATTTGGAAGGCTTTGAAAGAATTAGCTTTGATTTAAATTGCAAAGTTCATACAACAATAATTTTAGTTAAAAAGAGGGCATGCAACAGGATTTTTCTGATTGAATGTCCTCTCTTTTTTTACCTCATTATGATACATAAACGATATGCTATCATATTATCAGATAGTTACTATCATACTTCTTTAAAATAGGAGGTGATATCATGGGAGACATCATCGTAAACGTCGTTTTGGTTTTGAAATTGCTGTTTTGGTTCATGACCTTCATAGGTTTAGCCCTGTCTATTGTTTACTTAGTAAAAAAATTAAAAAATAAATTTTGATCAATTTACATAGTTAGAGAATAAAGTTATAAAAAGCTGTTGCTAGTTAGTTCAAAATACCCTTTCTTGATATTCTAGAAAACAGCTTCTATTACAACCTCTTTCCTTTCTTTACTAAAACACTTATAATATAAGATACGTTAGAAGAGAAGAGGAAATCGTGTGCGGGTATTGTTTATTGGTGATGTAGTAGGTGCGATGGGTAGAGAAATGATCACAGAATATCTCCCTCGCTTGAAGAAAAAATATCGTCCACAAATGACGATCGTGAATGGTGAGAATGCGGCTTCAGGTCGTGGGATCACAGAGAAAATCTATAAGAAGTTTCTGCAAGATGGCGTAGATGTCGTGACGATGGGGAATCATACGTGGGACAATCGTGATATTTTTGAATTTATCGATGACGCGAAAAAAATGGTTCGTCCAGCAAATTTTCCAGAAGGTACGCCAGGGCAAGGAATCGTTTTTGTCAAAGTCAATCAATTGGAACTGGCAGTCATCAATATGCAAGCTCGTTCATTTATGGTTGATTTAGATGATCCATTTCGTAAAATGACCGAGTTAGTCGAAGAAGCTCGGAAAAGAACACCGATCATTTTTGTTGATTTTCATGGAGAAACGACGAGTGAAAAACAAGCAATGGGCTGGTTTTTAGATGGAAAAGTGTCTGCTGTAGTCGGTACACACACGCACGTTCAAACGAACGATGCGCGAATCTTGCCACAAGGAACGGCATATTTGACGGATGTTGGTATGACGGGTCCATATGATGGGATTTTAGGGATGCGTCGTGAACCAGTCATTGAAAAATTTTTAACGGCTTTACCAAAGCGTTTTGAAGTGGTGGAACAAGGTCGTGGGCTTTTAAGTGGTTGTATCTTGGACATCGACGACCAGACAGGACAAGCAAAAGATATCCAATTGATCCAAATCAACGATGACCGCCCTTACAGAGAATAGAAAGCGAGAGGGAATGTGCAGGACAAAACGACGATCCAATTAGAAGTCGACCAATTGGCGACTCTTTTAAAGAAGAATGAAACGATCACACGTTATCAAGAATTGGAACATAAAGTGAAACATAGTCGTTACTTGAATCAACAAACAGAAGCATTGAAGCAAGCGCAAAAAGATGCAGTACAATATGCGCATTATGGACAAAAAGAAGCAGAAAAAGAAGCAATCAAACGGATCGAAGTCCTGACACAATCTATCGACGACTATCCTTTAGTGATTGCTTACCGCCGTCAACTGGTGGAGGCAAATGAGTTATTGCAACACTTGACTCAAATGATCCAAAATGAAATCAATGAGTATATAGAGGAGGAGCATAATGCCTCAAAAAACTAAGAACACTCCAATGATGGAACAATATCTAAGCATCAAGGCACAATACCAAGATGCTTTTTTGTTCTATCGTCTCGGAGATTTTTATGAATTATTTTACGAAGATGCTGTCAAAGCAGCACAAATCTTAGAACTGACATTAACTAGTCGAAATCGTAATGCGGATGATCCAATCCCGATGTGTGGGGTACCGCATCATTCTGCACAAGGATATATCGACAGTCTGATCGAAAAAGGCTACAAAGTAGCGATTTGTGAACAAGTCGAAGATCCAAAGACGACTAAAGGAATGGTCAAACGAGAAGTCGTGCAATTAGTGACTCCTGGAACAGTGATGGATAGTAAAGGATTATCAGCCAAAGACAACAACTTTCTGACGGCGGTGGTCAATCAAGGTTCCGCTTTTGGGTTTGCTTATGCCGATTTGAGTACAGGCGAATTAAAAACAGCCCGCTTACTTGACGAAGAAGCTGTCTTGAACGAAACCTCTGCGTTACAAACAAAAGAATTGATTCTAGGTACAGAGATCAGTGAAACGTTATATGAACAACTAAGCACAAGACTTGGCTTAGTCTTCTCAAAACAAGAAAGTGTAGAAGAAAATGCAGAATTCAATTTTCTAACGAGTGAGTTGACGGATGAATTAGAGAAGGAAGCGACTGGAAAGTTACTTACTTATTTAGCAGTCACCCAAAAAAGAAGTTTGGCACATATCCAAAAAGCGGTCGAATACCAACCAGATCATTTCTTGAAGATGGATTATTATTCTAAATTCAATTTAGAATTAAGCCAGTCGATCCGTACTGGAAAAAAACACGGCACACTTCTATGGTTATTAGATGAAACCAAAACAGCAATGGGAGGACGTTTGCTCAAACAATGGCTTGATCGTCCGCTGATCCAATCCCATCAGATCAATGCTCGGCAAGAAATGGTGGCATCGCTGATCAATAGTTATTTTGAACGTCTTGATTTACAGAGTGCGTTGACTAAAGTCTATGATTTAGAACGTTTAGCTGGACGTGTCGCATTTGGTAACGTCAATGGTCGAGATTTGATCCAGTTAAAAACATCATTGCAACAAGTACCGATGATTCGCGGGCTGATCGAAGGTATCGATCAAGGACAATGGTCAGAGTTATTAACAGATATGCAGCCAATGGATTCATTAGTTGAGTTGATCGAACAAGCGATCCAAGAAGATGCACCTTTACAAATCACTGAAGGAAACGTCATCAAAGACGGCTTCAATGAACAGCTAGACACCTATCGTTCTGCGATGAGAAATGGCAAACAGTGGTTAGCAGAATTAGAAGCGCGCGAACGCCAAAGTACAGGGATCAAAAATTTAAAAGTTGGGTTTAATCGAGTGTTTGGTTACTATATTGAAATCACGAAAGCGAATTTGATGAATGCCGAACTGGAAAAATATGAACGTAAACAAACGTTAGCCAATGCAGAACGATTTATCACTCCTGAATTAAAAGAATTAGAAACACAGATTCTAGAAGCGGAAGAAAAATCAGTCGATCTAGAATACCAACTCTTTTTAGCTGTTAGAGAAGAAGTGAAAAAAGCAATCCAGCCATTGCAAACCTTAGCAAAATCATTGAGTACTGTAGACGTCTTACAAAGTTTTGCAACGATCAGTGAGCGTTATCAATATGTTCGTCCAGAATTGACGAACCAAAAGACACTAGTGATCGAAGAAGGACGTCATCCGGTGGTAGAAAAAGTGTTAGGGCATCAAGAATATATCCCAAATAGCGTGATCATGTCGGAAGAAGAAATGATCTTGTTGATCACTGGTCCTAATATGTCTGGTAAAAGTACGTATATGCGACAGTTAGCATTGACGGTATTGATGGCTCAGATGGGCTGTTTTGTTCCGGCGCAAAAAGCAGTGCTGCCGATTTTTGATCGGATCTTTACCCGAATCGGTGCAAGTGATGATTTGATTGCGGGGCAAAGTACCTTTATGGTGGAAATGATGGAAGCCAACCAAGCGTTGCGTCATGCGACGCCGAACAGTTTGATTTTATTTGATGAACTCGGTCGAGGAACAGCAACTTACGATGGAATGGCATTAGCACAAGCCATCATCGAGTACATTCATCAACACGTCAAAGCCAAGACGTTGTTTTCTACGCACTACCATGAGTTGACGGTGCTTGATACAGAATTGCCGCAATTGAAAAATGTTCATGTTGGCGCAGTCGAAAAAGATGGCGATGTGGTATTTTTACACAAGATGATGGACGGTCCGGCAGATAAAAGCTACGGGATACATGTAGCTAAAATCGCGGGTCTACCAGATGAATTATTGTCACGTGCCTCTGCGATCTTAGCCTTTTTAGAATCAGGAGAAACGACACACCATGTCTCTGCACTTGAAGCATCTGTCACGAAAAAAAGCGACTATCCTAAGTCACAAACCAACCAACCAAGCCATCAGGTCAATGAAGAGAGTCAACAACTATCTTTATTTGGTGAAGTAACGGAAGCTGAAACGCAAATCATTGCTGCATTGAAACAGTTGAACCTACTAGAAATGACGCCAATGGATGCGTTGAATAAATTGTACGAACTGCAAAAACAATTATAGGAAGAAGGTGCTGATCGATGGCGAAGATCCAAGAATTATCCGAACGCTTGGCCAATCAAATCGCCGCAGGAGAAGTCGTTGAACGACCCGCTTCTGTGGTGAAAGAACTTGTTGAAAATGCCATTGATGCCCATAGCTCTCAAATCGATATTCTCGTAGAAGAAGCCGGTTTACGAAAAATCCAAATCATCGATAACGGTGAAGGAATCTTAGCAGAAGACGTTGAAAATGCGTTCAAACGTCACGCAACGAGTAAAATCCATAACCGTGATGACTTGTTCCGCATTCGGACATTAGGGTTCCGAGGGGAAGCTCTTCCTAGTATTGCTTCTGTCTCTGAATTGACGATCGAGACAGCCAATCAAGATGAAACACAAGGGACCTATCTTGAATTAAAAGGTGGGGAAGTGTTGACACATCGTCCTGCTCCATTGAGACAAGGAACGAAAATCACAGTGAGCAATTTGTTTTTCAACACGCCTGCACGGTTAAAATACGTCAAGACATTACAAACGGAATTGGCGAATATAGGCGATATCGTCAATCGACTAGCGTTGAGTCATCCCGACATCGCCTTTCGCTTAGTCCATGATGGCAACAAGATGTTAGCAACAGCTGGTAACGGAGATTTGAAACAAACAATTGCCGGAATCTATGGTTTGGCGACAGCGAAAAAAATGTTGAAGGTTGAAGCAAAAGATCTAGATTTTGAAGTTTCTGGTTACATTTCTTTACCAGAAGTCACTCGTGCGAGTCGTAATTATCTTTCAACGATCATCAACGGTCGTTTTATCAAGAACTTTTCCTTGAACAAAGCAATCGTGGCAGGTTATGGTTCTAAACTGATGGTTGGTCGTTTTCCAATTGCTGTTTTAGAAGTCAAAATGGACCCGTTGCTTGTCGATGTGAATGTCCATCCAACGAAGCAAGAAGTTCGTCTATCGAAGGAAAAAGAATTGACTGAATTGATTGCACAAGCGATTCAACAAGCACTAAGTCAAGAAAATCTGATTCCTAGTGCAGCAGACAATTTACGTTTCAAGAAAAAAATCGCCGATCAACCTAAAACGGAACAAATCGAAATCGATCTTTCTTATGCGTTTGAGGAACCACCAAAGAAACCCCAAAGTTTAAATTTCGATCGCCAGACAGGTACATTTTACGTGGAAGAAAATCCACAAAAATCAACCTATCCTGTTGATAAGTCTGTGGAAAATGTTGAAAACTCTTCTATTTTTTCTGAAGATACACTGAATTATCCAGAAAAAGAGGAAAAAACGGTGGATAACTCTGGTGAAATTGTTGATAACTTTGTAGAAAAACCAGTGGATAACTTTCAGCAAAATCATTTATCCACTGTTGATAACTACTCAGTACAAGAAGAACGAACAGCATCAGTAGAAGAGAAAAGCATAGAGGAAGAATCAAGCTTTGAGCAAGAAGAAAGCAAGTTGCATCCCGAGTTTGACATGAGTCACGATAGCCGAATTTTGGAGAAAGCAATCAGTAAAGTCGAGCAGGAAGTACCAACACAACGTTTCCCACATCTTGAATATTTTGGCCAAATGCATGGGACCTATCTATTTGCCCAAAGCAATGAAGGCTTATACATCATTGATCAACATGCTGCGCAAGAGCGGATCAAATATGAATATTTCCGTGAAAAAATCGGCGATGTTTCAGATGATTTGCAAGAATTACTCGTTCCTTTTGTTTTAGACTATCCTAATAGTGATGCAATCAAGCTAAAAGAGAAGAAAGAACTATTAGAAGAGGCAGGCATTTATCTGGAAGAATTTGGTCAGAATAGTTTTATCGTAAGAGCGCATCCGACATGGTATCCAAGTGGGGAAGAAGAATCGATCATTCAAGGGATGATCGACATGTTATTGACAACTGGTGAAGTGAGTGTGAAGAAATTCAGAGAAGCCACAGCAATCATGATGAGCTGTAAACGCTCGATCAAAGCGAATCACTACTTGAACGAAGCACAAGCGAGGGTCTTATTAAAAGACTTAGCAAAATGTGAGAATCCGTTCAACTGTCCTCATGGTCGTCCGGTATTGATCCACTTTACGAATTCAGACATGGAACGAATGTTTAAACGAATCCAAGATCCGCATTGATCCGCGAGATTCGGAAAGGAAGTTTTTGATGAAAATAGTATTGGCTTCACAGTCGCCTAGAAGAAAAGAATTGCTCGGAAGATTAGTGCCAGCATTTTCGATCCAACCGGCAGATATCGATGAAACGCCTAAGCCAAATGAGGACCCGCTTGCATACGTCCAACGCATGGCAGCAGAAAAAGCGGAGGCTGTGCAAAAAGAAAGCGAAGAAACGTTAGTTATTGCTAGTGATACTACCGTAGTTCTAGGAAACGAAATCCTTGGCAAACCAGAGGATGATGATGAGGCAAAACGGATGTTACGCAAATTCAGTGGTACGACACACGACGTCTACACAGCCGTCGTAATAACTGATGGGACTCAAAAAGAGTGCATCCTTTCCCATGCATCAGTCACTTTTTATGAATTGACCGATGAAGAGATTGAGCGCTATCTAGCAACTGGCGATCACCGTGATAAAGCTGGGGCGTACGGCATTCAAAGTTACGCAGGGGCTTTCGTAGAGTCGATTTCTGGCGATTACTATAGTATTGTCGGCTTTCCGATCGGCGCAGTCAATCAGGCGTTGAAAAAATGGCCAGATCTTTTGTCCTAAAATCGCGGACATCTGTATCTAGGTGAATAAAATCAAAAACACATGATCCGAGTAGCAAGAAACGGATCATGTGTTTTTTCTAATTATATTAGTTCATGACCTGGATTCAAGCGTATCGGCTAGAAGCTATAAAAAAACATGGTAAACTTAATTTATCTGAAGGGAGTGGACGAGGTGATTACAACGGATAAGTTTTATCATGGTGAAACGAAAAAAGCGCCGTTCTTTGAAGGTTGGTATTTTAAGCATCAAATCGGCGATGAAGTCTACGCATTTATTCCGGGGTACTCCATTGGAGA
Source organism: Enterococcus sp. 1001283B150225_161107_E12 (assembly GCF_015556925.1). Classification (NCBI taxonomy): domain Bacteria; kingdom Bacillati; phylum Bacillota; class Bacilli; order Lactobacillales; family Enterococcaceae; genus Enterococcus; species Enterococcus sp. 1001283B150225_161107_E12. The sequence goes on from NZ_JADNNI010000020.1 coordinate 18,098, forward strand.
ACAAGGCGAAAAGTGCCCGTTTATCCAAGTGATCAATCATGAGTCCTCGGAAGTCTTTCATTTTGATCGTGAAGTCTTCATGGCAAGCGAAGATCGTTTGTTTGTGAAAATCGGTGAAAATACATTTAGCGAGGAAGGAATCACACTAGCTTTACGTAGCCCCTCGTTGACGATCGAAGGAACGATTTCTTACGGAGAGTTTACTCCGTTAAAAAGGAGTCGCTATGCCCCGAGTATCATGGGACCTTTCTCTTATTTATCTTTTATGGAATGCTATCACGGAATTTTAAGCATGAAGCATTCGTTAAAAGGATCGTTGAGTTGGAACGGTCAATTGATTGATTTTACAAATGGAATAGGGTATTTAGAAAAGGATTGGGGAAGTTCATTTCCCGCAACCTATTTATGGGTCCAATGCAACCAGTTTACTGGTTCAGATGCTCGTTTTTTCTTTTCCGCAGCTGAGATCCCGTTTTTAGGTTTCCGTTTTTTAGGAATCATTTCGGTTTTACAAGTCGGTGAAGAAGAATATCGCTTATCCACCTATGATGGAGCCAAAACTTCGGAGATTTTCCGTGAAGAGGACCATCTGATCATTCGAATACAGCAAAAAAATATTGAACTAGAAATACAAGTGTTAGCAAAAGAAGGGCATGCGTTGATGGCGCCACAACAAGGTCAAATGAGTCGGATCATCCGTGAAAAAGCGAGTACAGAGATGACCTTGATTGTCCGAGAAAACAAGCAAGAGATCTTTCATCAAAAGGGGAAGGCTGCTGGGTTTGAAGAAGTGGGCAATCTCCAAGGGCATGAGTATTAAGAATCTTGATCATATAAAAGTTCTATCGCACCTTCAAAAATAAGCCTGAACCTCCAGAAATTAGAACAATTTCCGGAGGTTCAGGCTTATTTTTCGTAGCGATGTGATTTGATCACATTCGACTTATTCGACAATTGATTTATATTCACTGTAACCAGCAGCATCCATTTCTTCATAAGGGATAAACTTCAAGGCAGCAGAGTTGATGCAATAGCGTAAGCCACCTTTATCTGCGGGTCCATCATTAAAAACATGTCCAAGATGGGAGTCGGCTTCATTACTTCTTACTTCGACTCGGTGCATCCCATGAGAAAAATCCGCTTTTTCTTTGACGTCTTTTCTGCTGATGGGTTGGCTGAAAGCTGGCCAGCCACAGCCTGCATCATATTTCTCTGCAGAACTGAAAAGCGGTTCGCCGCTAACGATATCGACATAGATCCCTTTTTCATAAAAGTCGTCGTATTCTCCAGTAAATGGACGTTCTGTCGCATTTTCTTGTGTCACTGCATAAGAAATCGGAGATAATGTTTCTTTTAAGTCCTCTTTGTTTGTGTCGGTTGGTTTACTCATTGATACTGCCCCCTTTGTCTCCTAATCATACTGCCATCTGAAATAGAAGCAAACAATCTGCTTTTAGGAGGGGGATAGCCAAGCGATTTAGCAGAATTTTAAAGAATAGGACTTACTTGCTACCTAATTACGTCGAGCTACTGGGCTTTCTTACAACCTTGATAAACGGTGTTCGAAAAGCTGAGCTTCAACACTAAGCTAAAAATTTTGAAAAATATGAGAAGCTATTTTCTCACGTTCCGTCTTACTACTCGGAGCTGAACGGCTTTCTCACAACCTAATAAACGGTCTTCGAAAACCAACTCCTACGATAATAAGACAAGGCCTGAAAAAATATGGGAAACTATTTTCTCAGGTCTTGTCTTATTACTTGGAGCTATCCGGCTTTCTCACAACCTTCTTCTTCGTGCAAATTCCACGAACCGGAATTTGTCGAGGCGGTGGATCGATTCGGTGTATTCGAAGCATTCGGTATTCTCTAAATAGACGAGTCCGCGAACAATTACGACATAGGGATCGTCGTGGAGGTCCATTGATTCTGAAATACTATCATCGATCGGTTCGACGGTGATTTCTTTTTGAGCATAGGCAATGGAGAGATCTAGCTCATTTTCAAAGTATTCATAAATCGAATTCGCTGCTTGTTCCTTGGTCAAAGTAGGAATGGTTTCTTTTAACAAATAGTCTCGATCTAAAATGACGACTTCGCCATTGATTTTCCGTTGGCGGACTAAATGCCAGACAGGTGTATTGACTGGCCAGCCAGTTACTTTGTGTAATTCGTTGTCGACTACTGTTTCTTCAAGTGTTTGCACGATCGTTTCACTAGGGATATGTTGGTTTTCTTGAAGCTCTTTATAGCTTGTCAATCCAGCAATAGGAAAATCAAAGCGGTTACGGTCTAAAACGATCGATCCTTTTCCTTGTTTCTTTTGGATATATCCTTCTGTTGTCAATAGATTAAGTGCTTTACGAATTGTTTCCCGTGAAACACCATAGATTTTGATCAATTGATTTTCACTAGGTAGTAAAGTATGAGGAGGATACTCTTTGTCTAAGATTTTCTTTTCTAAGTCTAAAAAAATTTCATTGAATTTGTTCATCGTTCCTCTCCTTTGGGCAATCGTTCGTTCTTCGCTTATAAACTATACTACAGCTATATGTAGATTTCAAACTGGACTTGGATAGAAGATAGATGTTTCTACGACAAGGATAATAACGATTACAAATTATTTATCTTTTTGGCATAAAACGCTTGCAATCTGCTAAGAAAAACATTATAGTGTGAGTACAAAGTAACTTGTATAAACAAGTCAAATGAAAGGGGTTTATGTTATGGGGAAATATCAAGCAGATGCCGAGAAGCTGTTAAAAGGAGTCGGCGGGAAAGAAAATATCTCTGCGGTTAGCCATTGTGCGACACGAATGCGCTTTGTTTTAAATGATCCTGCAAAAGCAAATGAAGCTGAGATCGAAGAGATTGACAGTGTGAAAGGAATGTTTACCAATGCTGGTCAATTCCAAGTAATCATCGGGAACGATGTCTCAACATTTTATAACGACTTTGTTGCGGTATCAGGAGTTGAAGGCGTTTCAAAAGAACAAAGTAAAGCTGCTGCGAAACAGAATCTTAATCCATTGCAACGAGCAATTGCAGTTCTAGCTGAAATCTTCACACCATTGATTCCAGCAATCATTGTTGGGGGATTGATTTTAGGGTTCCGTAACGTGTTGGAAGGCATTCAGTTCGAGAGTTTAGGTGGAACGATTGCAGAAAGTTCGACATTCTGGAATGGAGTTAATTCATTCTTATGGCTACCTGGGGAAGCGATTTTCCATTTCCTACCTGTAGGGATCACTTGGAGTATTGCAAAGAAAATGGGAACGACACAGATTTTAGGAATTGTTTTAGGGATTACTTTGGTTTCACCGCAATTATTAAATGCCTATAGTGTCGCCTCAACTGCCGCTGCAGATATCCCATTTTGGGACTTTGGCTTTGCACAAGTACAAATGATTGGTTACCAAGCGCAAGTCATTCCAGCGATGCTTGCCGGGTTCTTACTTGCTTATTTAGAGATTTTCTTCCGTAAGTATATCCCACAATCGATCTCAATGATTTTTGTCCCACTGTTCTCACTATTACCAACAGTTATCGCTGCTAATGTAGTGTTAGGTCCAGTCGGTTGGGCAATTGGTAACTGGATTTCATCAATCGTGAATACTGGATTGACTTCATCAATCAGTTGGTTATTCAGTGCGTTATTTGGTTTCTTGTATGCCCCACTGGTTATTACGGGATTACATCATATGACAAATGCAATCGATATGCAGTTGATTGCTGACTTTGGTTCAACCAATTTATGGCCAATGATCGCATTGTCAAATATTGCGCAAGGATCTGCCGTACTTGCAATCATCTTCTTGCATCGCGGCAATAAAAAAGAAGAACAAGTTTCTATTCCAGCGATGATTTCTTGTTATCTAGGAGTAACGGAACCAGCTATGTTTGGGATCAACTTGAAATATGTGTATCCATTTGTAGCTGCAATGATCGGTTCTGGTGTGGCGGGGATGTTTGCGAACTTGATGGATGTTCGAGCAAATGCGATTGGTGTCGGTGGCTTGCCAGGAATCTTAGCAATCCAAGCACAAACGTGGTTACCATTCACGATTGCAATGATCATCGCAATCATCGTACCATTTGGTTTAACTGTAGTGTTTAGACGTAAAGGGATCTTGAACAAATTAGATCCAGTCAATCCAGAAGAAGTAAGTGTTTTACAAACTGCGGAAGGCGTATCTATTCCTACACAAAACTTTGAAGCCGCAGGAACAACTGCTGTAGCCACTGCCAATGAAGAGTTATTCGCCGTTGCAGACGGACAAATCAAAGCAATTACAGAAGTGAATGATCCAGTTTTCTCACAAAAAATGATGGGTGAAGGCTATGCGATCATTCCTGACAATCAAAAAATCTATTCGCCAGTAAATGGTAAAGTAACTAGTGTATTTGAAACAAAACATGCAATCGGTATTCTGAGTGAAGCCGGTGTGGAAGTTCTTGTTCATATGGGACTTGATACTGTTGAATTAAAAGGTGCACCGTTCAATGTTCTTGTGAAAGAGGGCGATCAGGTCTCGCCAACTACGCAACTCGCAGAGATGGATCTCAGTGCCGTTGAACAAGCAGGTAAACAAACAGATGTCTTAGTTGTTCTAACGAATACGGACAAAGTGGCTGATTTCTCATTAAGTAAATCAGGCCAAGTACAACATGAAGAAATGATTGGTCAAGCCTCTATCAATCGCTAATACACAGAGAAAATATGCTACGAGTTTGGGTCTTTATCAAAGACCTAAGCTCGTAGTTCTGTTTTTGGGAACACTTTTTTTAAATCGCAAAGTATGCTACAATGGATAGAAATATGGGAACGTATGTGTGCGAAAGAAAGAGGAAATTTCAATGTATGAATATCTAAGAGGCATGGTGACTTTTATCAGTCCGTATTATATCGTTGTAGAAACGCAAGGGGTGGGCTATCAAATTGCGTTAGGTAACCCTTATCGCTATAGTAGTAAGTTAGATAAAGAAGTAAAAATCTATGTTCATCAAGTCATTCGTGAAGATGCCCATTTACTATATGGGTTTGATTCACTCGAAGAGAAACAATTGTTTTTACGATTAGTCAGTGTTTCAGGGATCGGACCGAAAAGTGCATTAGCGATCATGGCGAGTGATGATCATTCCGGCTTGATCCAAGCGGTGGAAACTGGCGATGTCACTTACTTGACGAAGTTCCCAGGTGTAGGTAAAAAAACAGCACAACAAATGATCTTGGATCTAAAAGGCAAGTTTGGCGAGTTGAGTATCGATACGCCATTTTCTTTATTTGATGAAGCAACGGTGCAAGATGCAAGTGCCTTGTCAGAGGCAATGGAAGCTTTAGCCGCTCTCGGCTACAGTGAGCGTGAAATCAAACGAGTAGAGAAACAACTAAAAGAAATCGACAATCAGACAACGGATGAGTATCTAAGGCAAGCATTGAAATTGATGATGAAAAAGTAAGGAGGATTCTTGATGACAGATGAATATCTTCTCTCACCAGAACCCGGTGAGAATGAATTGAGTTTAGAAAAATCTTTACGCCCTCAATTGCTTGCGCAATATATCGGTCAACATAAAGTAAAACAAGAATTGAGTATCTACATCGAAGCGGCACGTAATCGTGAAGAACCGCTAGATCACGTCTTGTTATACGGTCCTCCAGGTTTGGGGAAAACAACGATGGCTATGGTCATTGCAAATGAGATGCAAGTTAATATCCGTACGACAAGTGGACCAGCCATCGAGCGACCAGGAGATCTGGTAGCAATTTTGAATGAACTAGAAGCAGGGGATGTCTTGTTTATTGATGAGATCCATCGCTTACCTCGCGTGGCAGAAGAAATGCTTTATTCGGCGATGGAAGATTTCTATGTAGATATCATGGTAGGACAAGGGCCGACCGCTCACCCCGTTCATTTTCCGTTACCACCTTTCACGTTGATCGGTGCAACGACTCGAGCAGGGATGCTGTCTGCACCTTTACGTGACCGTTTTGGAATCATTGCGCACATGGAATACTATGAAGAAGAAGATTTAAGAGAAATCGTTTTACGATCTGCCGATATTTTTCAAACGGAGATCATCACCGATGGGGCTTTAGAAATCGCACGACGTTCTCGTGGTACTCCGCGGATCGCCAATCGTCTATTGAAACGAGTGCGTGACTTTGCCCAAGTACAAGGAGATGGCAAGATCGATCAGTTGATTGCTGACCGCGCATTGACACTCTTACAGGTCGATCAAGCGGGATTGGATTATGTCGATCAGAAATTGCTACGTACGATGATCGAACTGTATGGTGGGGGCCCAGTAGGTCTAAGCACATTATCCGTTAATATTGGAGAAGAGCGAGAAACAGTCGAAGATATGTATGAACCTTTTTTGATCCAAAAAGGCTTTTTGAAACGGACTCCTCGTGGTCGGATCGCTACCGCCTATGCGTATGAACACTTTGGCTATGACTACCAAGTGTGATCACTCTTTTCTATTGAAAGAGCAAATAGTAGAATATTGATTGAAGAGATGGGAGGGATCATTGTGGGAGAGGCGTCACATACGAAACAAATGATCAAAAAAGTCTTGGTGTCGCTTTGCGAAACACAGCCTTTTCGTAAAATCAGTGTGCAACAGATCGCACAAGAAGCAGGCATCAACCGACAAACATTTTATTATCATTTCACCGATAAGTATGATTTATTGTGTTGGGTGTACTATGAAGATTCGTTACATTACCTAAAAACAGAATCACTTTCTCTCGACAATTGGGAAGAGCAAGCCTTGCTGATGTTAAAAGCCATTGCCGAAAATAAACAGTTCTATTCAAGTACCGTTAGTTCAGAACAGGAGATTCTGCAAAAGCAATTTTCTGCGTTGATCCAACCCTCATTTATTAAAATCTTTGAGCAAATGGATGAAGAAAAACAACTAACTTCCAAAGATAAATTATTTTATGCTCGTTTTTTCTCTTATGGCTGTAGTGGAGTCTTAGTCAATTGGATCACACAAGGTTATACAGAAACACCCTTAGAAGTTGCAATGCAGTTCTTTCGTTTAGCCAAAGATACTGAATTGTATTCGTATCGGTTGTACGCATTGGAAGAAGAACAGGAAATAAAAGACGAATGACCTTTTTTCATTGATTCCAAAATAGGAATACAAAAGGAGAGAATGCTATGACGAAAGTATTATTTGTTTGTTTAGGAAACATTTGTCGTTCACCTATGGCAGAAGGGTTATTAAAAAAGAAAGTAGCAGAACAGGATCTGATGGATTCCTTCGTCATTGATTCAGCTGCAACAAGTACCTATGAGGTAGGTAGTGCCCCTCATCCAGGTACACAAGCAATCTTGGCAAAAGAACATGTTGATACGCAAGAAATGATTGCTCGCCAAATACGTCAAGAAGACTTCCAAAAATTTGATTGGATCATCGGTATGGATCAGTCAAATGTGGCTGACTTAAAGCAACTTGCGCCGATTGAAGCGCAAGAGAAAATCCAACTATTTTTGAGTCCAGTCATTGGCAAAAAAGTACAAAATGTACCTGATCCATATTACACGAATAACTTTGAAGAAACCTATCGATTGATCAATGAAGGCTTAGAAAAATGGCTTGAATTATGGATGAAAAACGACTTAAAATAACACGTGTATTGTTTGGCGGTTTTAGGTAAAAGTTGGTATAAAATAAACTATATTCTTGTTTTTTTAAGAAAAATTGGATAAAATAGGAGTAATTAAGTAACATATTCTTGGCTAGGGGAGGGGTACATTCAATGGATGAAGAAACAGTATCACCAATGAAGAAACTGACAAAGTTAGTGACTAATACTTCGTTTCAACTTTTTGATTCATTTGTGAATGACACAGAAGAAAAAGCTGAGAATGTACGGTTACAAGGGGAGTTCATTCTTGAACTCCAAAAAGCTGCAGCTCAGAATAGTTTAGTGATTCTACAAGTGCGCGAGAATCCACTAAGCAATAAGTACGAAACCTTTTCCGGTTGGGTAGCAACGAAAACAGTTGAACATGACCGAGTGATGATTCGCTTGCAAAATCAAGAGCAACAAATCCGAATCGTCCCAATTGAACAAATCGAAAAAATCACTAGTCTGTCACCTACGGGAGACCAAGAGCGATTATCTAAATAAGAATAAAAGCTATGAAAAAGTAGATTGCTTTTTCATAGCTTTTTTATATGTTTTTCTTACTAGAGAGAGAGGATCTAAAGATTCTCAAAGAACTTGATGTGTGGTATATGTATAAATAAAAAAAGGACCTGCTAGCCGGGGAGCTAGCAGGAAAGGAGTTAAAAATGAAAAAGTGTTGTTAGGGTTGTTTGTTGGTATACTTATATATTAAAGGTGAGTTGTGAATATTTTGTGACGAAAGTTTACCAAAGTTGTTAATTTTTTTATACAAAAAGTTAAACATCTCTTTTTTTTGTTAGCTAACAATCAAGTCAGGTTTTTTTTCATTTTTGAAGAAACTCCAGAGTAATCCGATGATAAAGCCAATCAATGCTGGTGTGATCCAGCCCATTCCTAATGAGAAGAATGGGAGATAGGAATCAGCGAATGTTAAAATGCCTTTGACGACACTTGTTTGCTTGATTGAATCAGGACAAGCATTCAGTCCATCTACGATGGAAGCGAGTAATGTGAAATAAGTGGTCATTCGATAAACAGAAGTACGTTGTTTAAACAATGGGCCAAACAAGACAAGTAAGATCAAGGTCATTGCCAACGGATAAATAAACATCAAGACCGGTAAAGAGATCTGAATAATATTCGTCAAGCCCACGTTTGCAACTAAACATGCCAATAAACTTGTTCCTGTTACAAAGAATAGATAGCTTCTTTTAGGAAACAATTCAGTGAATGTTTCTGCGAATGCAGTAATCAGTCCGATACCTGTTTTTAAACAAGCAAGAATCACGATAAAGGCTAATAGGATACTCCCGTAAGTTCCTAAATAGTGATCAGCGATTTGAGCCAAGGCGATACCACCATTCGCACTCATAGGAAATGTTCCTAGACTCATTGTTCCTGCATAAGAAAGTAGGGTATAGATGATCCCCATCAACACGATGCTGATCGCGCCTGATTTGATCGTATCTCTTGCAATATCAGAAGGCTTTGTGACACCCATGCCACGAATCGTCGTGACGATAATGATCCCAAAAGCTAAGGCAGCTAACGCATCCAACGTATTGTATCCTTGTGTAAAACCAGTGAAGAATGCTTGGTTTTGGTAGTGAGGTTGTACAGGCGCATCCGCCACTGAGCCAAGTGGGTTGATAAAAGCAAGTAATAGCAAGATGCCTAGTAATACTAAAAATGCGGGATTCAAAAATTTACCAACATAATCCAATATTTTAGTTGGACGTTTGGATAACCACCAAGCAGCTAAAAAGAATAAGAAACTAAAAATAGCTAAAAATAATGTTTGATTTTCTGCTGGAATAAAAGGTGCTAAGCCAATTTCAAAAGAAGTAGTTGCCAAACGTGGTAAGGCAAAAAATGGACCAATGACTAAATAAAGTAAGACAGTAAAAATAAGTGCATAAGTTTTATTGATCCGTTGTGCTAATTCGTAGACACCAGAGGTCTTTGAAACACCGATCGCAATGACACCTAAGAATGGTAAACCGATCCCTGTAACTAAAAAGCCAAGATTTGCCCAGAAGATATCCGCACCAGCTTCTTGCCCCATATGGACAGGAAATATAAGATTACCAGCTCCAAAAAATAGGCCAAATAGCATGGAACCGATGAATAGATTTTCTTTGAATGATAATTTTTTTGACATAGAAAACTCCTTTACTTTTTTGTATTTTGTTAAAAGTAACAAATTATGTGATGAATTGCAACAATTTTCTGAAAATTATCGAATTCTCTAGAATGATGCTACACATTGACGAAACGACTGCTAACCCTGTGAGAGGAATAAGTAGCGTGTTTTCTCTGCCTCGAAAAAATGTTAGTCAAAAGATCACTCCATTACCTGAATCTTCTTAATTGAAGTGGTTTCTCACAACCACATGTTACGTGAGGTTGTGCAAAAGTTCAACCGATAAAGCAATCGGAACAAAAACATTGAATAAAAAGAAGAACCGCAACTTTTTGAGTAGGGTGACCTTGCTCAATCAAGTTGCGGTAGTTTGAATACTAAGGGTGATTTGATACTTTATTAGTTATTCAAAATGCGTGACAAGAACTCTTTCGTACGTGTTTCTTTTGGATGAACGAAGATATCTTCAGGACTTCCTTCTTCCGCGATCACACCTTTATCCATGAAGATCACTCGGTCAGATACCTCTTTCGCAAATTCCATTTCATGGGTTACGATGATCATTGTCAGTCCAGTATGGGCTAGATCTTTGATCGTATTCAAAACTTCACCGACCATTTCAGGATCAAGGGCAGAAGTTGGCTCATCGAAGAGCATCACATCAGGGTTCATTGATAGAGCACGAGCGATAGCGACCCGTTGTTTTTGACCACCAGATAGTTGAGAAGGGCGAGCTTCGATGTATTGTCTCATACCGACTTTTTCTAAGTTTTCGATTGCTACTTTACGGGCATGCTCTTTCTCTCGTTTTAAGACAGTGGTTTGTCCAGAAATACAGTTTTCTAAAACATTCATATTATTGAAAAGATTGAAGGATTGGAAAACCATACCGACATTTGTCCGATATTTTGGTAAATTATATTTTGGTGCTAAGACGTTTTCGTTGTTGTAAATGATCTCGCCGCCCGATGGTTTTTCTAGTAAATTGATACAACGTAAGAATGTTGATTTACCTGAACCAGAGGAACCGATGATGGTCACGACTTCCCCTTTATTGACGGTCATGCTAATATCTTTCAGCACTTCATTGTCGCCGAATTTTTTACTTAAATGATTGATTTCGATGATATTCTCACTCATAGGACTGCCTCCTTATTCCTGTAGGTTCGCGTTGTTGACTTCTTCAATTTTTGTATACGCAGTAGGTCCGTCGATTTTCTTCTCAATCACACGTAGGATTCTTGTGATCGTGAAGGTCATGATCAAGTAGATAATCCCAACGATCGTGAATGTTTGGAAGAATTGGAAGTTTGCACCAGATGCGGAGTTTCCTTGGAAGAATAAATCTGCTACACCAATGACACTTAATACGGCGGTGTCTTTGATATTGATGACAAACTCATTTCCAGTAGCCGGCAAAATATTTCTCAATACTTGCGGAATCACTACTTTACGCATCGTTTGACTGTGGGTCATGCCGATCGCTTGGGCGGCCTCAAATTGTCCGCCATCTACTGCAAAAATCCCACCACGTACGATCTCAGTCATATACGCACCAGTGTTGATCGAAACGATGAACAACGCAGCAATCGTGCGATCCAGAGAAATACCAAAGGCTAGAGCCAATCCATAGAAGATGACCATGGCTTGAACCATCATTGGTGTACCACGGAAGACTTCGATATAAACAGATAACAAGAAATTAGCAACTTTTTGGAAGAAGCGTGTCACTTTATTATCAGATTCTGGAATTGAGCGAAAGACGCCAATCAATAAACCTAATGTCGTTCCTACAACTGTACCGATCAATGCGATAAACAGTGTCAAACCAGCTCCGCGTAAGAACATGTTGCCATATTGATCCCAAATCGTCTTGAAATCTTGGAGCAAGCCAGTTTCTTCTGCATCTCCATCCGTTGACGCAGGTTGGTCTTCAATGGCTTGGTCCATGATGGCAATGCGATCATCATGAGAAATGCCGCTTAATATTTGGTTGACTTGTTGGAGATCAGGATCACCTTTGCGCATTCCTACAGCGATTTGGACATCTTCGGGATTTGTTTGAAAGCCATTTGCTTCATCTAGTTCGAGCATTTTCAAGGCTGGGTTGACGCTTGTGGCTGTTACCCCTTCTGGACGTTCGCTGACGTAACCGTCGATCATGCCAGAAGCTAGTGCTGTTCGCATGGCTGAAAAGTTATCCATTGCTTGTTGCTTGTCCACTCCTGGGATCTGATCGATCACATTATAGTGGAATGTATTCAATTGTGCAGTGATTTTTGCGCCAGAAAGATCTTCTAAGCTAGTCGCATTCGCAAACTTACCATCTTTTTGTACGACGATCACAAGTTCTGATTCATAGTATGGATCAGTAAAGTCGATTTCTTTTTGGCGTTCAGCCGTCGGACTCATGCCGGCAATGATGGCATCGATCTTTCCAGATTGAAGGGCAGGCGGTAAACCGTCCCATTTCGTTTGGACAATGACTAGTTCTTTACCTAAACCTTCGGCTACCTTTTTGGCAATTTGTACATCATATCCGCCAGCAAAGCTATTTTGGCCTTGAATTGGATAGGCATTGTTTGCATCTGTTTGTTGAGACCAGTTAAAGGGCGCATAACCAGCTTCCATTCCGACACGAAATTGATCGCTCGGGGTTTTATCATCTGCATTAACCAAAGTGGTCAAGCTAAAGATCGATAGAATAAACGTAAAAATTAGAGTGAGTGTAACTGAATTTTTTTTCATCTGTCTTCTCCTTTTTGTTTGTTCACGTACGTGGTCCTTCAGGCATATACTGATAAGACCAACGTTCGCTCAGCTTCTTTGGCTGATAACCAAAGCGCCTTGACACGAGTGGTCGAATACATGCATTGCAGTTGCTTATCAAGGAGAAATAAAAAACGACCGCTTTGTAGGTACAAAAGGGCCGCTAAATTTCACAGAGTGATAAACCTCTCACAAAACATAGCGCAACTTAGCATCACTGCTAAGACAGTCCGTAAGCTGTTAACTTACGTCCCAACATACTTTTTAAGCAAAAAAAAGTACATTTCGGCGATCCTCCCTAGCCCTGCTTCCACATGTTTGCTTCACTCCACAGGTTTAATGATTCTCGCGACCTCTACCTCATTGATTGAGGCATCTCGTATTCAGTTATTTATACAAAAAATAGTCTACGATAGAGTAGCCACTTTGTCAATGAGAAACTACATTTTTGCAGAAAAAAGTTGATAAATAAAGAAATATACTGTTTATTTAATTTCTTTCATGAAAAAAGGAAAAGAGAATGTTTTCAAAAAAAGAATAATTATACATTTTATGCAAAACTTAAATGATAGTAAAATAACGAAAAACAGACTGCAAAATCACGCAGTCTGTTTCCTTTTTTATCTAATTTTATCTAAAAGTATTTTAAGCTGTAGCTTTCTTAGGTTCACGACCAAGAATGGCTTGTAAAATAACTGTTACTCCATAAATAGCTAAAACGAGATAGATCAAACTAGAGTATTGTGTGATCCCCCAGCCCCATGTGCGATAAACAACTAATGTAATTGCTAGAACAATTGCTGCCAATACATTGAAAAAGGCAAACGCCCATAGATTTCCATTTTCTTTACGTGCTAAATAGAAGATAGAGAAATAAATACTTAATGCTAACCAAGCGATACATGCTAAAATAACGCCCCAATAAATTAAGAATGCAACCATATTGATTCACCTCATTTCATACTCAAAATATACAGATCATTGGTATTGTAGCACGTTTTCATTGTTTTGTCAGTGATGTTTGTGAGTATTTTCTCAAAAAAAATCTCTGAATTTTCATTCGATTGAGGGTATGTTTCATTTTATTTCGATTATAATAGAAGAGAGGTGAGTGATAAATGTTGGAACAAACAATTGAAGAAGCAGCGACAACGATGATTGAAAGTCAAAAACTGACCTTTCTAACAGGGGCAGGTGTGTCCACACCTTCTGGAATACCCGATTACCGTTCACTAACAGGTGTTTATCAAGGGATGGATCGCCCAGAATATTTATTGAGTCATCAAGCGATGGAGGAAGAACCACAAAAATTTTATTCGTTTCTCAAACATCTTTATCATCCCGAAGCACGCCCGAATATCATCCATCGAGAAATCGTAGAGTTGGCTAAAGAAAAAGAGGTATGGGTCGTTTCACAAAATATCGATGGGTTACATGAAAAAGCTGGAAGTAAAAAACTAGTTAATTTTCATGGGACTCTGTATCATTGTTATTGTCGAAACTGCCATCAAGCTGTTGACTGGCAAGATTATCTCAGCAGTGACAAGCATCAACTATGTGGTGGTCAGATTCGCCCAGATATTGTGTTATATGGAGAAGGGTTCCAAGATGAAGTATTAGAGCAAGCAGCTTTTGCTGTAAGTCAGGCCGACTTGATCGTGATCGTAGGGACAAGTTTTCAAGTCCATCCCTTTTGTGATTTGATCCAGTTTCGCTCACCACAAGCGAAGCTGTTAGTCATCAATCAGACCCCTGTCTATCTATCAGAGGCGTATCGATTTGTCCAAACAGATGGAACGAAGGTGTTCAAAAAAGTACAGGAGAGTGTAAAATGACAGCTAAAACAGAAAAAGAAAAAATGATTGCAGGCGAACTTTATTTTGCGGGTGATCCAGAATTATCAGCCGATAGAAAATTTGCTCGAAGTCAAAGCCAGATCATCAACCAAGCGGAAACAAGTGAACTTCGCAGTCAATTACTTAAAGAAACGTTTGGCGCTACCGGCGAAAAGATTTATATGGAACCGACGATCAATTTTGATTACGGCTATAATATTTACGTAGGTGAGAATTTTTATGCGAACTTTAATTGTACATTCTTAGATGTTAGTACGATCAAAATTGGCGATAACTGCATGTTTGCCCCTAATGTCCAGCTTTATACTGCCACACATCCGCTACATCCAGTGAAACGAAATAGCGGGTTAGAGTTCGCTAAACCAATCGAGATCGGCAATAATGTGTGGCTAGGTGGTGGAGTGATCATCACCCCTGGAGTGACTTTAGGAGACAATGTCGTTGTCGGGGCGGGAGCAGTCGTAACCAAATCATTCCCAGATAATGTAGTGATCGCAGGGAATCCGGCACGGATCATCAAACGAATCGATGAACCAATGCCTGAAGAGTCATTGGAGGAGTTGAGACAATCGATTGATCAAATCGATCACCAATTAGTAGAACTACTTGAAAAAAGAATGGCTACGGTCACGAAGATCGGTGACGTCAAACGAACAACTAACCAAGCAGTTTATGATAAAAAAAGAGAACAACAAGTGTTGGATAAAGTTGCTAGTTGGTTGAAAACACCAGAATACAGTGAGACGATCTTAGCTACTTATGCAGATATCATGAAGCACTCACGAAACTATCAAAATAAACGAATGGAGTAGATAAATGATTGAAGGAGAAACTCGCCGAAAAGAAATCATTGAAACGCTAGTTGATGCAGAGAAACCTGTCAGTGCCAGTAAGTTTGCTACTCGTTTTGGTGTCAGCCGCCAAATCATTGTAGGAGACATTGCGTTGCTACGAGCGGCAGGAGAAGCGATCGTGGCGACGGCCAGAGGATATCTTTTGGAAGATGAACAAGACAAAAATGGGTTCATCAGTAAAATCGCGGTACAACATCAGAGAGAACAAACAGAGGAAGAACTACAGTTGATCGTTGCTCATGGTGGCGAGATACTAGACGTCATCGTTGAGCATCCCTTGTATGGCGAACTGACAGGGATGCTTCATATCAAGACAGTAGAAGATGTTCGCTCATTTATGAAACGTTATCGGAAAAGCCAAGCTTCGTTATTGTCTGAATTAACGGATGGGATCCATCTGCATACGATCCGTTACTCACATAAGGAAGTATTGCAGCAAATCAAACAAAGCTTGGCAGAAGCAGGCATCTTGTTCGAAGGGAACCAATAATTTACTTTATGAGATGGAGATAGGAGTGTTTTTACTTCTATCTCCATCTCATTTTTTCTTTATTTATAAAATAATTGATTTATGCTATGGCAAAACTTTAACTATACTGAACAGAAATGCTACAAATACTTTTATTGAAAGAGGGAGAAAAATGCTTCGAGGAACAAATCAAAAAACAATTCTTTGCTTTGGAGCAGCTGAAAGCAATTTGGAACAACAGTTGAATGATAGAGAACTCAGGAAAAAAACAAATCCGTATGACCCATTGGTTTATATGGAAGAGTTAGTCGACTATCTCATTCAACAACCTTTTGAGAATTTCTCTCTTCAACCCAAAGAGTTGATTGACCAAATAAAAGAAGGCAGCAAATATCCACTCTGGGAAGATATTCAAGCCATCATGATGGAGGACCCAAGGTTTCAATTACACAGGATCTACTCGGAGCCGTTTCTTGAGGAGTATCAACAATACAAGGAAACAGGACAATTTGCCAATCACTCAATGAAAGATACTTTAACTTATAGTCTACGAATACAATTGTTAAAAAAAACAGAATTATTAATGATTGAAGTTGCAAAAAAACGAAGTGATCTTATCATCTGGATACCTTTAGATTCTTATGATGGGGATTTTGTAACGACGATCCAAGGGAAGCAAAATAGATATAAAGATTTTACGTTACGCAGTTTATACCATGAAAAAGATAAGCTCAAAGCATCAATTGTCTTTTGGGAGCATGGACAAATCGTCGCAGCTCCTTGGGAAAGAAATGCTAGATTATGGAGAAATTGTGTGGAAAATGATTTGAGAAAATCATCGGCTATTTCCCCGTCAGAGAGCCATCTTCTAATCTACGGATTACGGGTAGCACGTATCCACTTTAACTATGAAGATCAAGTTTTGCTAAAACATTTCCAATATAAGGACATAAATGATTTTAATATCGATAAGTATAATGATATTTTAATGGAAAGTATTTTTGAACATATAAAACATTGTCCTACAGAAAAAAGTAGAGACGAATTTTTTAGTCATTGGATTGATTACCTCCCCGAAAAGGAACGCTATTTACCATTGTGGGAAACATATTATCATGTCACACAAACGATTGAAAAATTTCAATTGAAAAACATCTTTAAAGAGGTCATTTCAGAAGACGATACCCAATTTGATCGTCCAGAGATCAAGCAACACTTCATAAAAAAAGGCTGTAAAATAGGGATAGAACTCACTTTGTTGTCTCAACATGTCACAATAGTCTTTCTATTAGACGAACTTTGTGACCTAAGAGTAGTAAAAAAAGTCCCCGGCATTACTGGAAGTGAACTACGCTATATGTATCGAAACTGGGAACGGTTTAAGCAGCGAGTCGTTTTTATTGAAAAGAAAAAATTTGTTTCTCCACCTTGGGAATCTGATCCTGAATTTTGGGCAACCTATCAGCCTAAGTCAAAGAGCATGGCACAACCAGAAGGGTATACGCTTAGTGATAAAAAAGAATTTAAACAGTTGAAAACCTACGCAAAGACGAATAGCCAATCGCAAAGTAAACAAAGAATCAGACAGATGGAACATTGTCGCTGACTGAATCATAAAAATACATACTGACACACCATTGAGACGAATAGATAAAAAATAAGACGATTGGGAGGTCAACTATGATAGATCAAACAATGAACGAATTCAGAAAAAAATTAGATATATTAGCTTTATCTTTATCACTACAAGAAAATATCAATCATTTTGGTTTAAATAAAGACTATCAATTATTATTCTCAACATATATTCAAATGATTCGTGAGGATCAAGACAATTTTTTTATTGAAAAGGAACGAAAAGAAAATATCATGGAATCGCTAAAGCGAACAAAAGATTTTTATGATTTTGAGAAAAAAGAACAAGTGCAAATGATCTTTGAAAAACTGAGAAATGATGATCCAACAGATTTCATGCTTATTCCCTCTTCATTTTATCCAGGAGAGTATGGGGCAGTATCACCTCATACATGTGGATTAACAGTCTATAAAAAAAATGATTCTTTTATAATTATGAAGGTGGATAAAGAAAAAAATTTCGATGATCACACGGTTTCTTATTTTGAGATTCCGCCAACAAAAATTTTGGAACTAAGTGAACTGTTTCTTAAAGAGCGATTTCATGAAGTTCGCAAACCATATTTTATATTGAGAAGGTTAGCAACTCTTTCAATCCAAAACGAATCAATCGGTATACCAGCCATCACGATGAAAGAACAAAAGAGTGGGAATTGTTCAGTTAGCGAAGTTGATGCTTCGCTAAAAACAATTTTATTCAATTGTAGGAAAGATATCTTTTCTTTAGAGATGAATAATCAAGTGACACCTAAATGGCATTCAAAACATGCTGAACCGTCTTTGGAAATGCACAATAGATTTCTTAGTGCTTTGAAAGAAAAGAATCCAGATTGGAATCGGCAGCTCGATTATATCTTTATTTATTATTTATATAAAAAAGGCCAACTTAAAAGTGAGTTTTTAAAAAATATTGATACAAAAAAACGTCGATGGCATCTACAAATCCAGTTTCTTTTTAAGGAAGATCCATATATTTCAGCAATATTCAATCATCCTGGCCAACTTCCAACTATAGATGAAAACTTGATCCAAGAAAAATCCAGCAATATCATTCAATCACTAGGTATTCATACCACAAGTAAGCTTGCAGAAATTTCTTCTGGTGATTTAAAAGAATATCTCTATCAGCAAAAGTCCATAACCGATACAATAAATGGTCGTTTACCATTTATACAAGTTACAATAGCTAAGGAAATGATCCAGCGAATGTTATCTAGCTTAGAAAAGAAAGAGCATGAAGTAACGGAGGAATTACACCGACGAAAAGTATTAAAAGAAAAAAGGAAAGAAATAAGGTTGGAGCAGAACTTGAGCAACCCTGCATCTATTCATTATCAACCGGAGACGATTTTTCCAATAGAAAAAAATGTCGAGAAGTTAAAACATGTATTGATTTTTGGTGACGAACAGGATAGAAAAGGCTTAATGGAAAAATTGGATCATTTAGATCCTAGACAAAAAAAGATACCCCATGATTCGAAAGTTTACATAGAATTGATTTTTCACGCCTTAAGAAAACGTTCAATTAATTCCAAGAATTTAGAAAGAGCAATACAGAACAATCCTCTACTTAATGAAATCATTCAAGTAATAAGAGATAGCATAGATTTGAACACAAACGCTGTTTATCCAATGCAATCACTGGGAGAGAGGCAAGAGTGTACACAAACAATAGAATATACTAATCAAGACTTTGAAGAGATTGCAGATGCGGGGAGCCAAAACCCCTTGATCCACCGTTCTGAATTGATCCTGATTGAAGCTGTTAAAAAAAGAGAAGATGTTGAGCTATGGGTACCATTAGATTCGCTTCGCCATCAAATGGATCAAACAATTGACAGTTTTAGAAATGATGTGTTCGATCATGCGCTGCGAGTCTTGTATCTTCAAAGAAATCAACTACAAGGTAGATTTGTTTTTTGGGAAAATGAGCAAAGAGTAGTGGCACCATGGGAGCGTGATCCAGAATTATGGGCAAATCGTGTACCAAAATCAGTTATCAAAAATGAACCCTTTCCTATAGAGGATTCACATACAGCGGCAACTCAAAAAGCAACCATAGATGTGCTTCCACCGTTAAATGAACAGGCAAAGAGATTTGAACGAACATTTACTTCGCTAGATAAGATCGAACCACAAAAAGCTAAGGTAGTAGTCACTGATAACCTTAAAGATTTCAAGAGTGTCGTTACCCACTTAAGCACGGTAGTAAAAGAAGGCCAAGTTATAGTAGCCTCAATGAATGCAAATGAAAAGATAAATGAATTGGCTAGTGTCAAAAGATGTTTATCTGGTAAAGAAACTTCAAAAAACAAGGAAGCTGTTATAAATGCCTCTTTGGATGAGCTTAAGTTGTGTAAAAATGTAAGTGCTCTATTTAGAAGGACAGCATCCAATACAGGAGTGGAAATGGAACTAGATCCACCACACAAAGCAATAAAACGATTGGTTGATCAAGCAACCGATCAATTAATTCAAAGAAAAGGTCACTCGTATCACACAAGAATTGCAGGAATGAATGATCGAAGTACGAATACTAGTGAGAACGCTAGAAATAAGACCCATTGCTTTAGTAGTGTTGTGTCTCGGTTCAATAATGTATTTGAAAAAGGGAAAAACACTCCAGTAGAAAATGTGACTACCAAACCAACCAATACAGAAAAAGTTACGATGACTAAATTGTTAACTGGTTTTCGATCAACAAAATTTGGACAGAATCTCGGAATGCATCAGACAACAAAACACCAGCAAAAAACATTGACGGAACGTTGAGTTATCTTTAAGAGAAGAGTAAAGAGTGTTTCGTACAAGAAACAATCATTTATTGTTATCAACTTCTATAAAAATGTTGGAACAAGATCAAGATGAGTTTTTACTGTAGAAAAAATGAACAGAGGAAAGCAGATGAAGCTGCTACTCTCTGTTCATTTTTGTGATTATCCATGATTACTCAATTACCAAGACGCCTTCTTTTAAGGCAAAAGGATTTTGATCATTGATATGGTCATAGAACATTACGCCATTGATATGGTCGATTTCATGTTGTACTACGATGGATTCATAATTTTTTAAACGGATTTTTTGTTTCTCACCGTTTTTGTCATAATACGAAAGCGTGATTTTTGCATGGCGCACAACATACCCAGGGACTTCACGATCGACAGATAAACAGCCTTCACCTTCGCCTAAGCAAGCATTCTGGACGGAATGGCTCAGGATTTTTGGATTATACATGACCGTACTCAACGTCGGTTCTGTGATTTCTGGATCTGGATTTGGTACGTGGACCGCAATGATCCGTTTTGAAATATCAAGCTGAGGCGCAGCTAGGCCGACACCACCACGTAAATTTAATTCTTCTGCTTTGATTGGATCTTGGCTATTTTTAAGAAATTCCAACATTTCTTCTCCTAATAAGAGATCTTCCTCACTGAGTGGAAGAGCGACTTCTTGCGCTACTTCACGTAATGTTGGATTGCCTTCTCGAATAATGTCATCCATTGTGATCATGGAATATGTACCCCTTTCTTATCAAACACTCTCTTTTCGGTTAATAGTTTACCATAAATTTGAAAAAGTAGTAGCCTGATTGTTTAATCAACTAGATTTTCTTAAGGATTCTACACTTGATTTATTAGGAAGATTCAGGTAAAGTATAGCTGTATGTTTAAAGCATATGTCCTGTTACTTGGTTAAACGAATCACCAACGTTTTACTCAGTCACAGGGGAATAATTAAACGAGGTGAAAGAAATGGCAATTTCAAAAGAACGCAAAAACGAAATCATCAAAGATTACGCACGTCATGAAGGAGATACTGGTTCTCCAGAAGTACAAATCGCTGTATTAACTGAAGAAATCAACCACTTGAACGAACATGCACGTGTTCACAAAAAAGATCATCATTCATACCGTGGTTTGATGAAAAAAGTTGGTCATCGTCGTAACTTGTTAGCTTACTTACGTAAAACTGACGTTCAACGTTACCGTGAATTGATCCAACGTCTAGGCTTACGCCGTTAATTTTTAACAGAAAGTGGGGTTCGCGTGAATCTCACTTTTTTACTTTAAACTATCAAACATTTCTGTGAATCAGCTCGATGGACTCCTACTAACCAAATGAAAGGTGCAAAAGATCGCTTTCGCGGTTTTCATTTGTTTAGTAGCGTCTAGCGTTCACGAGAAGGAAAAGGAGTATTTATGTCAGAAAAACAAGTTTTTAAAACGACATGGGGCGGACGTCCCTTAGAGATCGAAGTTGGCCAATTAGCCAAACAAGCCAATGGAGCAGTATTAGTTCGTTATGGGGATACGGTCGTATTAAGTGCGGCAGTTGCTTCAAAAGAAGCCAAAGATACAGATTTCTTCCCATTGACGATCAATTATGAAGAAAAAATGTATGCAGCTGGTAAGATCCCAGGAGGATTTATCAAACGTGAAGGTCGTCCAAGTACGGAAGCAACCTTGACTGCTCGTTTGATCGACCGTCCGATCCGTCCAATGTTTGCGGAAGGTTTCCGTAATGAAGTCCAAGTCACAAATATCGTGATGAGTGTGGAAACAGATTGTTCTCCCGCAATGGCAGCAATGTTAGGTTCTTCACTAGCTTTATCGATTTCAGATATCCCATTCGATGGACCAATCGCAGGTGTTGAAGTTGGCCGTGTCAATGGCGAGTACATCTTGAACCCAACAGTTGAACAAGCAGAGACTACCGATATCGAATTAAGCGTAGCTGGTACAAAACAAGCAATCAACATGGTTGAAAGTGGCGCAAAAGAAGTTTCTGAAGAAGATATGCTGGGTGCATTATTATTTGGATTTGACGCAATCAAAGAATTAGTCGCATTCCAAGAAGAAATCGTTCAAGCTGTCGGCAAAGAAAAAATGGAAGTTTCTTTATTACAAGTCGATGCTGACTTGAAAAAAGAAATTTTTGATGCATCATATGGCACGATGAAAGAAGCGGTCATGACAGAAGAAAAATTAGCTCGTGAAGATAATATCGACCAAGTGAAAATCGATATTCGCGAAGCTTATGCAGAGAAATTTGCGGGTCATGAAGAGGAAGCGCAATTACTAAAAGAAGTGAAACAAATTACGGAAGATCTTGAAAAAGACGTCGTTCGTGAGTTGATCACGATTGACAAAATCCGTCCTGATGGTCGTAAATTAGATGAGATCCGTCCTTTAGCATCAGAAGTTGGCTTGTTGCCACGTGTTCATGGTTCTGGATTATTTACTCGTGGACAAACTCAAGCACTATCATCATGTACATTGGCACCTTTAGGGGAACACCAAATCATTGATGGCTTAGGTGTAGAAGTCAGCAAACGATTCATCCACCATTACAATTTCCCACAATTTTCTGTGGGTTCAACTGGTCGTGCCGGTTCACCAGGTCGTCGTGAAATCGGTCATGGTGCATTAGGTGAACGTGCATTAGCACAAGTGATCCCTTCAGAAGAAGAGTTTCCTTACACGATCCGTCTAGTGGCAGAAGTGCTTGAATCGAATGGTTCATCTTCTCAAGCAAGTATCTGTGCAGGTACCTTAGCATTGATGGACGCAGGTGTGCCAATCAAAGCACCTGTTGCTGGTATTGCTATGGGATTAGTATCTGATGGTGAAAACTACACGATTTTAACAGACATCCAAGGTCTAGAAGACCATTTAGGCGACATGGACTTCAAAGTTGCCGGAACAAAAGATGGAATCACAGCACTACAAATGGATATCAAGATCCAAGGTATCACGGAACAAATCTTAAAAGAAGCACTGGCACAAGCAAAACAAGCACGTATGGAAATCTTAGAAGAATTGACTTCAACGATCGCTACACCACGTGAAGAGCTTAGCCAATATGCACCTAAAATCGAAATGATCCAAATCGATCCTACGAAAATCAAGGATGTCATCGGTAAAGGTGGCGATACGATCAATGGAATCATTGATGAAACAGGCGTGAAGATCGATATCGATCAAGACGGTAAAGTAAGTATTGCTTCTTCTGATAAAGAAATGATCCAAAAAGCAATCAAGATCATCGAAGACTTGACAAAAGAAGTCAAAGTTGGCGAAGTCTACCTTGGTAAAGTTGTTCGTATCGAAAAATTCGGTGCATTTGTCAACTTGATCAAAGGGAAAGACGGCTTAGTCCATATCTCTCAATTAGCGAATGAACGTGTGAACAATGTAGAAGACGTTGTGAAACTAGGCGATGAAGTGTTGGTGAAAGTGACAGAGATCGACAAACAAGGTCGTGTGAATCTTTCAAGAAAAGCAATGTTGAACGAAGAGGACAAGAAGTAATTCCATCGTTTTAAGATAAAAGTTTTTTAATAAGCGTACTACTACGAAAATAATTTTATATTTTCAAAAGTAGTACGCTTATTTTTTTAAAATCGTTAAAGTAAAACGCATAAAGGGTCAATTTATATTTTCTTAATAAACACTTAGTTATTTAAAGTGCAAAAGGAGGAATGGAAATGATCCATTTTTTATTCTCATTGATTGTAGGTGGCGTATTAGGATTCGTTGCTGGAGCTGTTCTTAATGAAGATGTTCCAGGGGGCGTCACTGGAAATATTATCATTGGTTTCTTTGGAAGTTGGTTAGGTGAATTTGTGTTAGGCGATCTAGGTCCATCAATCAGTGGCTTTTATCTTATCCCATCATTGATCGGGGCACTCGTTTGTTTGGCTCTTTACTCCTTTACAGCCGATTATTTAAGAAGACGTCGATGAATCGGTTATTTTTAGCTGATTTATTGACACCGACGTTGAATACTTGGATAATTAGGTGGAATTTAGGTCAATCATAGGATTGGAGAAATGAGGGGGAACAGTGACAACAAAGCATAACACAAAAAAAATCTCGATGGCTGGGTTATTAGTCGCCATGGGGGTTGTTTATGGAGATATCGGTACCAGTCCGCTTTA
This sequence comes from Enterococcus sp. 1001283B150225_161107_E12, assembly GCF_015556925.1. Classification (NCBI taxonomy): domain Bacteria; kingdom Bacillati; phylum Bacillota; class Bacilli; order Lactobacillales; family Enterococcaceae; genus Enterococcus; species Enterococcus sp. 1001283B150225_161107_E12. The sequence goes on from NZ_JADNNI010000020.1 coordinate 42,411, forward strand.
TGTAATGAAAGCAATCGTAGAAGACAATGGCGGCTTGCGGGGGATCAACCCAGATTTTGTTATCGGAGCAGTCTCCTTGATTTTTTGGACTTTGACATTATTAACGACGATCAAATATGTCGTGATTGCTTTAAATGCAGATAACCATGGGGAAGGTGGGATTTTTTCTTTATATACTTTGGTTAGAAAAGGCGGTAAATATCTGATCATACCTGCAATGATCGGTGGCGCAGCATTATTAGCAGATGGGGTACTGACCCCCGCTGTAACGGTTACGACCGCTATTGAAGGATTGCGTGGGATTCCACAATTCTTTGACCGTTTCGGCAATGACCAGAACATCATCGTCATTATTACTTTAGTTATTATTTTTGTTTTATTCATGGTCCAACGATTCGGTACAGAAGTTGTCGGGAAAGCATTTGGACCGATTATGTTTTTATGGTTCACCTTTTTAGGCGCGATGGGCTTGTTTAATTTCAGTCAAGACTGGACAGTGATCCGTGCCTTAAATCCTTATTATGCGATCCAGTTGCTATTTAGTCCTGATAATAAGCTAGGTCTATTTATTCTAGGAAATATCTTTCTGGCTACTACTGGGGCAGAGGCGCTTTATTCTGACTTAGGACATGTCGGAAAACGAAACATTCGTTTAAGCTGGCCATACGTTAAAGTATGTTTGGTATTGAATTATTTTGGGCAGGCAGCATGGCTGTTGAATGTCTATCAAAATCCAGAAACCCAAGCGATCGAAAACTTGAATCCATTTTTCAAAATGATGCCGGCTAGTTTTACCGTCATTGGGGTCATATTTGCAACGATTGCGGCTGTTATCGCTTCGCAAGCGTTAATTACTGGGTCATTTACTCTAGTTTCAGAAGCAATCAAATTGAAATTATTGCCTCGGTTGAAAATCATGTATCCCGGAAGCAGTATCGGGCAAATGTATATTCCAGCAGTAAATTTGATTCTATGGATTGCTTGTTCACTGGTTGTTGTTACCTTTAGAACCTCACACCATATGGAAGCTGCGTACGGGTTGTCCATTACCGTAACGATGTTGATGACGACTGCCTTACTTTATTTCTATTTGCTCCAAACTGGCTATCCGAAGTGGTTAGCTCATACAATTACCTTTTTCTTTGGGGCAATCGAAGTCGTCTTCTTTATTTCAAGTATCGTGAAGTTCTTCCATGGCGGTTTTGTCGCTGTGTTGATTGCTTTAGTCATTCTAGCAGTCATGTTTGTTTGGGAACAAGGAAATATCATTCGTGAATCGGTCGCAGAAGAAGTGGCATTAAAAGAATATATTCCACAACTTCAAGCATTGAAAGAGGACAAATCCTTACCAATGTATCAAACGAATGTAGTTTTCTTAGTGCCAGATATGGCAGATGGGAAGGTTGGTCGTCAGTTCGTGTATTCCATTTTAGATAAACGACCAAAGCGGGCGAAGGTCTATTGGTTTGTCCACGTAGAAGTAACCGATGAACCCTATACGAAAGAATATCAAGTGGATATGATGGGAACCGACTTCGTTGTTCAAGTGAACCTGTTCTTAGGATTCCGCGTACAACAAGAAATCAATGTCTACGTTCGACAAATCATCCACGATTTAATGAAACAAGGACGTCTACCAAAACAACCACAGACGTATTCATTGACTCCAGGAAGAGAAGTCGGCGATTTCCAATTCATCTTGATCGACGAAGTAGTTTCCAATGTAACAACTCTTGGAAAATGGGAACGACAAATCATGCAAGCCAAACTTGCCATCAAGAAAATCGCTACGACGCCAGAAACATGGTTTGGTTTAGAATACAGTGAAGTCAAACATGAAACAGTACCTTTGCTGATTGGTGGAACAAGAAAAACGTGGTTGAAAGAACGAAAAAGTAAGTAGATAAAGAATTAGTTTATGCTATACTAAAACTGGAAAGAGGAGTTGCGATAACAACTCCCCTTTGACAGTACCGCTTAATTAACAGCGGCATATTTCAACTTATTTTTTACAAAATAACCGTCCTTAGCCGAGGACGGTTATTTCTTTTTGTCGTCGCTAAGCAATGCTACAACCAACGTAATCAGAGCGATAGTAAACATACCAAAGCTGAGCATCAATTTAGACTAAATGCCCAACTGACAGAGGATCTTCCCTAGAACTTAATCTAGTAAGCATGTAGATAGTATGCTATACTAAATACGAAAAGAGGAGTTGCATCAACAACTCCCCTTTGACAGCGTTGTTTAAAAAACAGCGGCATAGGTTTAGTTAATTGTTATAAAAATAACCGTCCTAAGCCGAGGACGGTTATTTCTTTTTGTCGTCTCTAAGCAATGCTACAACCAACGTGATCAGGGCGATGGTGAACATACCAAAGCTGAGCATCAATTGGATTGTATCGAGTGCCGACAAAAGGCGTCTCCTTTCGTAAGATTTAGAAAGTATGTGCATACGCACCACCTCGCTTTCGAAGGATAGCCACCGTCATTAAACTGTACTGTCACGTAATAGCATAGCACATGCGCACATTTTAAACCTTAATTTATAAATTTTCTTGTTATTGAATAGCTGTTGAATGCTAGTGATACAAGTGAATAAATCCTCCCATTATTTAAAGTGATCTCGTGGGAGAAGCAGAAATCAAAAGCCTCCTAGTTATACTCTTTTTATGAAAAGTTGTACAATTGAAATGAAAAGTGAGGCGAAACAAATGGTATTAAATTTTGTCATATTATTTTTTATGATAGCAATCACTGCTTTTTTTGTTGCGAGTGAATTTGCTTTGGTAAAAATCAGACGTTCCCGTTTAGAGCAATTGGAAAAAGACGACGTGAAGAACGCCAAACTAGCGCTGCATGTGACCCATCATTTAGACGATTATTTATCTGCAAGTCAGTTGGGTATCACATTGACAGGCTTGATCATTGGTTGGGTTGGTGAAGGTTCTGTGGCAGCATTGTTGGAACCTTGGATCGGTCAGCTTCCGATCGGACGGGGAATAAGTGCAACGATCTCTGTCGCATTAGGGTTCATTCTGGTGACGTATGTCGACGTTGTGGTGGGGGAACTTTTGCCGAAAAGTTATAGTATCGTCAATACGGAACAAGTTGTGTTATTCGTAGTCAGACCCTTGCATTATTTTTATCTGGCGATGTTTCCTTTCATCTGGGTATTGAATCATTCGGCAGCAAGCTTAGGTAAATTGCTAGGCGTGAAACTAGTATCAGAAGGTGAAGAAACACTCTCGCAAGAAGAATTGACTTTAGTTGCCCTCAATTCTTACCAGCAAGGTGAGTTGACAAAGGATGAATACCAGTACTTAGAAAATGTCTTTGAATTTGATGACACACTGGCAAAAGACATTCAAGTAGATCGGACATCGATGCAAGTATTTGATGCGTCAGATACAGTCAAACAAGCCATCAAGGAATCGATTGAACGTGGGCATACGAGATATCCTGTCATACTGGAATCCAAAGATAATGTGTTAGGATACGTGACATTACCTGCGTTGATCAAACAATCTTTAGAAGATGACCAGATAACGGTGGAGTCTCTGATTGAAGAACCAATCGTGACAGCAGAAACTATCCCCATCAAAAAACTATTGACGATCATGCGAAGAAAAGGAAAACATATAGCGATCTTAAAGGATGAATATGGTGGGACAAGTGGACTTGTCACGATCGAGGATATTTTAGAAGAGATCGTCGGTGAGATTCGAGATGAAACAGATGTGGACCAAGCATTGATTGCGAAACAAGCAGATGGCAGCTATATTGTTTCAGGTAAATTGACACTTGATGATTTTGAGCGCTACTTCAATGAGGATGTTCCAGAATTTGAAGAAACGAATTTTATCACTCTGGCTGGCTTTATGTCAAGCTATCAAAAAGAGATCGAACCAGGTACAGTGATTACGATTGGACAATTCAAATTTACAGTTTTGGAATATGATCATGCACATATCGACTATTTCAACTTGGTGATTTTACCAACGAATCCATAGAAAAAAAGTGTTCTTCCCGTAGTATAGGAGGAACACTTTTTTTAATCTAATAACTGATTTCAGCATCTTCAATTGAAAATTGCTGTTGTTCGGCGTCTAGCTGTTTCAAATGTTTCACAGCGCGGATATAAGAGTAAAGCAAGACAATGACAGAACCAGCCCAAGCGAGTGGTGAAGCAAGAGCAGCACCTGGATAGCCCCAGATTCCAGTCAGAATGATTGCAGCGAAAGAACGCATGATCAGTTCCATCATCCCTGCAATCGTCGGTACTTTACTTTGACCAAGTCCTTGTAATGTGTAACGTAAGATAAATAGGATAGCTAAGATCCAGTAAAGGGAGCCGTTGATGTTGAAATACGTTTGTGCCAAATCAAAAACGACAGTTTCATTTGGGCTGACAAACAAGCTCACCAATGGTCGACCAAGGAAAATGACAATTGCTCCGGCTAAGAAACTAAAGCCGATACTCATCACTAATGTTTGACGAACGCCTTTTAAGATACGCCCATATTGTTTCGCTCCATAGTTTTGTGCTGCAAAAGTCGCCATCGCAATCCCAAAGGACATCATAGGTTGAACAGCAAATTGATCGATTCGACCAGCTGCGGCTTGAGCAGCTACGACATCTGTACCTAAGCTGTTTAATGCAGATTGCAAGACGATTGCACCAATCGCAATGATCGAAGATTGGAAAGCCATTGGTAAAGCAACATTCAAATGCGTACGGATCTCTTGTTTATCGAACGAAAAATCTTTTTTACGTAATTGAAGCATTGGAATCTTTTTCTTGATATAGACGATACATAATAGACTAGAAGCAATTTGCGCAATCACTGTTGCAATAGCAGCACCTTCTACTCCCATACCGAAGTTGATAATAAAGATCAAATCCAAGACAACGTTGATAATTACCGCAACGATCAAAAAGAGTAAAGGCGTTCGACTATCACCAAGTGCGCGAATAACATTTGACAATAAATTGAAGCTGACGGCAGCAAAGATTCCCCATAGGATGATCACGATGAATGTTTGTGCTTCATCAATGATATCTGCAGGTGTTTGCATCAACTGGAGCATCGGACGAATAAATACTAAGCTAAGGACAGTTAAAATCACAGTAACAATGACACTAATCATGACACTTGTAGCAAAACTTTTTTTCAACCCACGGAAGTCTTTCGCACCATATCGTTGTGCTGTAATAATGGCTAAACCAGCGGTTAGACCTTGAGCAAAGCCAATAATCAAGAAAGTTAATCCACCGGTAGCTCCTACAGCCGCTAGTGAGTTTTTCCCTAATGTCTGCCCAACGATGATCATATCGACCATGTTGTAAAACTGCTGAAAAACATTGCCTATCAATAAAGGGACAGTAAATAGCAAAATCAGTTTGGCTGGGCTTCCTTTTGTTAAATCGCGCATCTTGTAAACTCCTTATTTCTTTTAAAATTTAGTTAGTAGTATATAGTGTTTACCCTTGGAATACCAATTAGAATCTGATGATAAATAAATAGCTAAAATGCTTTATGTTTTCTGAAAATTTTCAGAGAAGATCATCATAAAAGTAGCCAAGAAGTGAGTCTGCGATGAAAATCAAAGAGTCAACTTACTTGGCTATCGTGCAAAACAAAGGGTTTTTTTTAGTATTGTTTAATTTCACTTGGGAGAAGAATGGTTTCTCTGGTCCCATCATCATAGGCAAATACTTGCGCCGGATACTGTGGAGAATAAGGGAATGGTAAATCGATCCCCATCTCGACGGTACTGCCTGCTTGAGAAAAATGCAAGGTTACTTTCCCATGATTGTTGATTAAATCAAAAGCTAAAATATTATCTAATGGAATAACACCCTTAAGGTCTAAATCAATAACGAACCAGATACTATCGATCAGTTCATCTGGTAAACTTGATACCACACCTAGTGATGCGTATCGATTACGGCTATTATCAAAACTTTCAAACATCGGCTTAGCCTCCTTTGTCTAAAAAACCGAAATGACGAGAACAACATATTATTATCAGGATAAACGAGTTATACTTTTTTAACGTTGGTTCATTCTAATAAACATTTATACAAAATGCAACAATATTTGCATACTTTTTTTCAAAGTATAAGAAACTTTTAAGAGGACTTCAAGAAACCTTACTATATAAGGGTTTTTGCGCTTATCAAAAAAACAAATAAGGGTTGATAATAGGAATATACCATTCTTAAAACAATTTATTTTTAAGTGGGAATTAAAAAAAACGAAGCAATGACACAAGTCACTGCTTCGTTGATCAAAAGACGTTTATTCTTCAGTTGAACCAATCACTTCTGGTTGTGCTGCTTCACCAGTTGATTCTTCTTCTTCTGTTGGTGCAACAACTGCGGCGATTTGTTCTTCTCCATCAGTAATGATCGTGTATGCGTCATTTTTTGGTAGATCCGCTACAGTGATCGAATCACCTAATGCTAAATCAGTGATATCCACTTCGATGTTTTCTGGTAATTGATCTGGCGTAGCAGAAACAATCACAGTATATAGGTTTTGAGCCAATACACCACCAGATTTCACACCAGTAGATTCGCCAACAAGGACAATTTCTGTTTCGACTTCTGTTTCTTCTGTCATATTAACAGATAGGAACTCCACGTGTTCTAATTGGTTGGTAAATGTGTTTGATTGGACTTTATGAACAAGTGTGTTGACTTTTTTTCCTTCAATATTCATTGTGATAACTGTGTTTGCGGCATTCTCACGCAATACTTTACTAAATGTCGCACGATCAAATGAAATTGGCGTGCTTTCTACATTGTAGCCATAAACGATTGCAGGAACTTTTCCTTCATGACGCAATTTGTTTCTCAATGAACGGGGACGTACTTCTCTTTTACTTACTTCTAATGATACTGACATAACCAAAATTCCTCCTTAAAATGTGACTGTCTGCTTTGGTGTCAGACAGATTTTATTTAAGTGAATGTCACATGGTCTCTTGCACATTATCAGGTAGCGCGAAAAAACGCAAAAAGACAGATGCGCGCATCTGCCCTTAAAAAGTCAGGATTCAACTTTTCTCCACCAGGTCATTACGCTGTGTATGAGAAATCCAATTCACTTTACTCTTCAACCGTAACGCGAATTTCTAAGTAAGTCAAGGAAACAACTTAACGTTTCCATTTTGCATGATGTACGATTCAGGTTATAATGCGTATGTAGCTAGGAAAGGAAGCAGTTATGCGGTTAGATAAATTAATAGAAAAAGAATTAGAAACATCACGTAAAGAGATGAAACGACTTTTTGCGATGAAACTTGTACGTATCGATGGTAAAGTGGAACAGAAACAGAATCGTAATGTGGATAGTTTGCTCCACTGTATCGAAGTGGATGGCGTAAATCTACATACAAATGAAGTATACTTTATGCTGAATAAACCCAAAAAAGCTGTAACAGCGGTGACAGACGTTCACAAAACGACCGTTATCGATTTGTTGGCTTCAGCCGACCGCACCCAGCCTTTGTATCCAGTGGGGCGATTAGATCGTGATACAACAGGGTTATCGCTAATCACTTCAAATGGACAATTAGGCTATGAAATGTTACTGCCTGAGAAGAAAGTGAAGAAAACATACGTAGCAGTTGTCAATGAACAAGTGACAGAAGCTGATCAAGTTGCTTTTGAAAAAGGGATCATCTTTGATAGTGGCTATCAGTGTTTGCCAGCCCATCTAGAAGTCTTGGATATCCAACAAGGTCAAAGTATCGTACGCCTGACGATCCAAGAAGGAAAATTCCACCAAGTGAAAAAAATGTTTTTGGCTTGTGGGAAAAAAGTGACAGCATTACAACGCATCAGCATGGGTCCATTACAGTTAGATCCACATTTAGCTGAAGGTTCATATCGTTCATTGACGTTAGACGAACTAAAAAAACTAAAAAAATATTTTAAATAATAAAAGTGAATTGGGTATTTCATTCGATGGATTTGTATTACACTCCTAATAGGAGTAAGAGGTGATGTTCTATGTCTGGAATCGAAGGAAAAGACAAAATTAACGAAAAAAAGAAAGTTCAAGTGAATATCAATAAGAATTTAGCTACTGACGTCGAAATCATTTTAGATTCATTAAGAGTAAATCCATCTATCGTAATCACTGCTAACAACCTAACAACCCACGAAAATGCAAATAAACGAAACATTAAATATAGAAGAAATAGGAGAATTAGATGAAATATCATACATTATTATTCGACGTAGATGATACGTTATTAGATTTTCAACAAACAGAAGCAGAAGCCTTGCACCAACTCTTTGCGGAACAAGGCATTGAACTGACACCAGAGATCAGAACAAGTTATAAAGCATTGAATCATCATTTATGGCGAGAATTTGAAAAAGGGCAGATGACAAGAGATGAAGTGACAGGCAACCGCTTTGGTCTGTTGTTCCAACAGTTCGGCAAGACAGTAGATAGCCAAGCAATGGATCAACGTTATCGACATTATTTGAATCAGGGCCATCATTGGATTCCTGGAAGCCATGAATTACTGGAAGCAGTGTCAAGTGAAGCTGAACTTTATATAGTGACGAATGGGGTTTCTCAAACCCAACATCGACGATTAACAGATGCTCGGATGATCCATTATTTTCGAGAAATTTTTGTTTCAGAAGCAATTGGCGCACAAAAGCCAATGAAGGCTTTTTTTGATCACGTGTTTGCTAATATTCCTGAGTTGGACAAAGAACGAACGGTGATTATCGGTGATTCACTGACTTCGGATATCAAAGGTGGAAATGAAGCAGGGATCGATACGATCTGGTTCAATAAAAATAAGTTGCCTGAAATACCAGAGATCCAACCAACCTATCGGATTGATTCTTTAGAAGAACTTTACCCGCTCTTGGAAATCTCACCTCATTAATTTTCAGAAAAATAGTGCATTTTCCTTTTTTTTCGCTATAATAGATTAGAATGAAAAAACGGATATGAAAGAGGTTTTAGTCAATGACAAAAAGCAAGCCAATTATCATTGGTGTGACGGGCGGATCGGGAAGCGGAAAGACAAGCGTCAGCCGAGGGATTTTTAGTCACTTTCCAGACCACTCCATCATGATGCTTGAACAAGATTCTTACTATAAAGATCAAAGTCATCTTAGCTTTGAAGAACGGTTGAATACAAACTACGATCATCCTTTTGCCTTTGATAATGAACTGCTGATCCAGCACGTTGAAAAACTACTGAACTATGAAGCCATTGAAAAACCAGTCTATGATTATGTTGCCCATACGAGAAGTCAAGCAACAATCATCCAAGAACCAAAAGAAGTGATTATTTTGGAAGGTATCTTGATTTTAGAAGACGAGCGTTTACGTGATTTGATGGATATCAAGATCTATGTAGATACAGACGATGACATTCGGATCATTCGCCGCATCAAACGTGACATGGAAGAGCGCGGCCGTACCTTAGATTCTGTGATCGAACAATATTTAACAGTCGTTAAGCCGATGTATCATCAGTTTATTGAACCAACAAAACGTTACGCTGATATTATCGTTCCAGAAGGTGGCGAAAATCACGTAGCTATCGACTTGATCACAACGAAAGTTGCTAGTTTTTTGAATCACCAGTAAAAAGTTAAGAACAGGTGTTAGAACTGAAGTAGTCGTTATGCCTATCTTCTAAAACCAAATAAACGGCGTTTTATAAGTAACTTCTGCGGGTAATCAGTCATAAAGAAGTGCTCAAATCCGAGAAATAAGCGTGAAAAACCGAAAATTTTTCTTCAAATTTTTGGGATTTCACGCTTATTTCTGAAGGAGCTTCTTCACGTTGTTTATTCGGGCTTAGGAGGCACAAGAGGATCAAGCTTCTGTTGCACGAAGTTGCATACGACGATTTTGTAGTTGTTCATTACTTGTTCTTTTATGAAACATAGAAAAATGAAAAGTGTAGGAGAAGCGTATGGCTGAGAAGAAAACATGGGTACATAGAACCATCCAAGTCGCACCACTCGTTGGATTAAGTATTTTTTTCATATTGATCATGTATGGCTATCGACATGGCATCTTTCAATCGGCAGATTCTTTGCAACAATTCATGCAACAATTTGGGAGCTATGCGATCATTTTATTTATTCTTATCCAAATCATCCAAGTGATCATTCCGATTCTGCCAGGAGGGATTTCTTCTGTTGCAGGAATGTTGATGTTTGGAAATGTCTTTGGGTTGCTGTATAGTTGTATTGGCTTGATTATTGGTGAAGCAATCGGCTTTTTATTCGTGCGTTATTATGGTACGAGTTTTGTCCGTTTTATCTTATCACCAAAAAAATTTCAAAAATTTGAACAGCTAGTCATTGAAAAAACAAACAATATCAAAAAGGTATTGATCGTTACTTTACTTTTGCCTTTTGCGCCAGATGATTTGATTTGTCTCGTCGCTGGGTTGACGAAGCTTTCATTTAGAGAATACATGCAAATCGTTATTCTTTTAAAACCTTGGTCGGTCGCTGTATATAGTATGATCATGTTGTTTTTATTCCAACAGGCACAAGGGCATTTTTAGTTCATTGAACGGGGGAGAGTAAATGTTGGAGAAAGTAATAGTAACTGAGAAAGAACTCGATGAACTCGTGGCAGTTATCCATGACGTATGGCCAGAAGCCTTTACGCCGATCATCGGTCAAAAGCAAGTCGCTTATATGTTGGAAACATATCAATCAAAAGAACAGATTGAAAAAGAATGTGCAACAGGAGTCAATTATTTCTTATTGAAGCTAGATGGGCGGACGGTTGGCTATACTGCTTATGAAAAGATGGGTTCTTCGATCTATTTAAGTAAACTCTATATTCTTCGAGAAGTACGAGGGAAAGGTTTGACCTCTGAAATTTTTCGTTGGTACGAACAACTAGCAAAAGAAACAGAAGCACAGGAGATTTTCTTGCGTGTCAATCAAGGAAATCAACAAGCAATCGCAGTCTATCAACATCAGGGATTTGTCATTGAGGGAGAATTGATCAGCGATATCGGCGAAGGATTTCAAATGGTTGATTATAAAATGAAAAAAAGACTCGCATAAAATGGTTGGTTGTGTTAAAGTATACGTTATGCGACGGGTCGAGAAGATCTCTGAACGTTAGAGGTCTAATTGATTTTGGCGGCACATGATCCACGGATCACCTACCGGATGTAGGCGTGCTGGACAAGACTTTTGTGGAGAAGGGCTTGTCTGTCTGAATCTTTCAGGCACCAGTGAGTGGCGAACAGAAATGTTCAACACTCAAAAATAAGCAGGGATTCCCAAATTTGCTAGTCAAATTTTGTGGGGTTCCTGCTTTTTTTTCTATCGGTTGACTGCGGATCAGTGTGCTGCTTTCACAACCTCTATAGGGTGTTGACTGCTTTGCTCCTATGGTATAATCAGTTTTGTACCTACAGACATGTGGGTATGTCTATAGAGATGATGCGTTGACATGACAAGTCACTCATGTTTAACACGTAAGGAGTTTTTATATGATTGATAAAATCAAACGATTTGGGCGGAACTTTACCCAGACGACACCTTTTATTTTGAGTAATACGGTTATCTTGGTGCCGTATCTTTTATTTTTAAGTTTGAGTGATGGGAACCAATGGTTATCGATTTTACCCTTCACTTTGTTCTATACCTTTCGCATGACAGGTCTGTTTTTAGTTAGTAGTATTCGCTTTGGTCTGGATAGCTATACCTTGTTGATGATTTCTTTATTGATGGGTGGTGCAGGTTCGTTGATCGGGATTTTTGGTGTCCTTTATTTCCCGTTGTATTATCTATCAAGTGTACTTTTAGGACTAAGTGCGGCATGGCTGATCCCCACAAATATCACAGTGAATTACCATGAAAAACAACAGGGATTCACGAACATGTCAGCAAATAAATTTCCATTTGCGATTTTGTTGTTGCTTCTTTTGTTTCGGGTGATCGAGCTTCCTGGGTCAACACAAGTCGTCATGACGTTAGCTTTATATACATTGTTCTATATTATGGCATACCATACGGTCAGTCATTATCCACGCTACGAATTAGATTTTAAAGAGATGAAGTCGAATGTGGTAGTTACCAAAGAGTTGCTTTTATTTATCGGCTTTTTCGTTTTGTTGTTTCTTTTGAGAAATGCTCGTTTGTTGATTGACCCTGCGTTATTTGATGTGGCAATCTATGGATTTATGCTGTTGTTTCTATTTGCGGCTTTTTATCTTGGGAGAGCGAGAAAGCATTGGAAATTACCCACTTGGTTGAATAGTTTTACTTTTTTGAATGGCATGTTAGGCAATTTTCTTTTTTTATTCGGGACACTTTATATCGGTCGTATCTATGGTTTCGACTATTTGGGCGTGTATATGTATTTACCTTATGTTGCAGGGATGGTGTTAGCTAAAATCATTGGCAATCAAGTGATCCAGATTCCGACGATCGAACCAGTCCTCATTCAACTAGCCGGAGTATTTAGTTCGTTGATGGTACTGTTACTTCCACAAATCGGTTTTGTGGTTGGCTTATTCTTATTAAGTTTTTGGCATGCGATAATAGGCAGTTGGTTGAATCGTACGTATTATGAGATCGACGCAGAAATACCGATGGATAATCGCGTGATCAAGAAGTTTACGACGCAAAACAAAGGAAGTGTGACCCATCAATTCTTATTGATGTCATTGATGTTGTTGATGGCACAATGGTTGGACAAACCTGTGAGTGTATTGCTCCAACTGACTGGTAGTCTGAGCGTGCCAAACGCGATGATCCAATTGTTAGTTTACGTAAAATGGATAAATGTCAGTGTATTGCTCCTTGGGGTAACTGCTGTTTATCTTTTATGGAGGAAAGAACATGCGAAAAATATTCATTGATGGTGACGGCTCTCCAGTGAAAAATGATGTGATTGAAATTGCGGCATCTTTTCAATTAGAGGTAATGATCGTGACAAGTGTCGATCACTATACTAATAAAGAGTATCCAAGTTATGTACAGTTTGTTTATGTCGATAAAGGGGCAGACAGTGCAGATTATAAAATCGTCGGGCTGATCAAAAATGGTGATTTTTTGATCACTCAAGATTATGGCTTAGCTTCACTGGTCTTACCTAAAGGTGTTAGAGTCTTTCATCAATCGGGGAAAGAGTTTGATACCACGAACATTGACGGATTATTGGAACAACGTTACCAAAGCAGTAAGTTGAGAAAAGCGGGTATCCGGACGAAAGGGCCGAAGCCTTTCACTCACGAAGATCACCAACGGTTCAAAGAAGCGCTGATCCGAGCGCTTAAAGAAAGTTGAATAGAATATAAAACAGGTGAACATTGTTTCTAACTAAACAGAAGCGGTGTTCATCTTTTTTATTGCTAAAATAAGTACGATATCTTTGATTGATTCTATAACAAAAGATATAATTATGAAGATTATTTAATTATATAATCATATATTTTTAACCAAAAAAGAAGGGAGTGCAGAAAATGAAACATGTGAAGGCGTTGGTGGTAAAAGCAATCATGATTTGGGCAATTTTGTGGATCGTTTTAACGGGACTGTATGGTGTTAGTTTCATGGATTCAACGATTGTCGGAGTAATCATTGTTGTCATGATCTATGTATTAGGTGATTTGGTGATTTTACGAAAAGTAGGAAATATCGCGGCTACAATTGCAGATGCTGGTTCAGCTGCAGTCATTCTATGGTTATATCTTTATTTTATGAACGATATGACGGATATTTGGATGAAGGTTTTAATACCTGCGTTATTGATCGGGATCGCTGAATGGTTCTTCCATAAGTGGTTGTTGTCACAAAGAATCGTACCAGATGAACGAAAAATGAAATAATCAAACAAAAAAAGCTGAAATTATCAAATAGATAGCGAGCAAAAGGCTACAGACTAAAAAACAGGAATAGTGTGTATCCTTAACTCTAATCATCAAGCAATGAGGTTGTGTCAAAAGCACACAGCTTAAAAAATAAACGAGAACATCCGAAAATAGTTTCATATTTTGGGATGTTTTCGTTTATTTCCGTCGTTTTTTATAATAGTTGATCAATGTATCGATGGCTAAAAAGAGAATGACTACAGCTGCGATCGTATACGTGAATATACCTAATAGTGTAATAAAATTGATTTGATCGTCTGGTGCAGCTTGGACGAGCAGCGAAGAACCGACGATCAATGCGGCGAGTATCACACCAAATACTAAGCGGTTCACCATACTTTCGATCCGGTTCATCAGTTGGTCTTGTTTCTTTAGTTCCAAATTGATTTTTCCTTGTCCAGAACGCCAAGTTTCTAGAAGATGGTAGACTTGCTGTGGGATTTTCGGTACGGTTTTGATACCATCGAGTATATCTAAGCCCGCTTGCTTCAATGTATCTTCGACAGAGAGATGTGCCAAGAAATAACGTTGTGCAATAGGTGTAGCGACTTCCATCAAAGAAACTTCAGGATCAAGGACACGAATCACTCCTTCTAATGTGCTAAACGCTTTAAGCAATAACGTGATATCACGATCGATTTGTAAGTTGTTCTGGTGGCAAATCGAGACGATCTGCGCAAAGACTTCTTGCAAGTCGATTTCTTCAAGGGGGAGGTCTAAATATTGCGTCAAAAAGCTAGCGAGTTGTTGATGGAATTCACTTTCATCAAAAGGCCCTTCTTGTTGACATAAGTTGATGACGGCTTTTTCAATACGGTAAATATCTCGTGCATAAATCGCTAAAACGATTTCCATCAGCTTTTGTCTTAGCGAAGCGGAGAGACTACCCATCATACCGAAATCAATATAACTGATTGTATATGGTTGCAATGGTTCAGTGACAGTAGCAGTCGTTTTGAAAGAAATCGCGCCTAGTTGTTTTTGGTGTTCTTTTGTGTCTGTCGTTACATTTTCTGAAAGTTCTTCAACGCTTAAAGGATGGAACAATAAATTCCCAGGATGTGGATCGGCATGAAAAAACCCATCGTCAAAGATTTGCTTCATAAAATGTTCAATCAATCGTTTAGCCACTTGTTGTTTCAATTGAGTATTCGTAAGTGTCTCAATGAGACGTTCATCCGTTTCTTCAAGATTCATCAATTGGTTGAAGTTCTTTCCAGACATTTCTTCCATCACAATGACTTTTTTTGTGCAAAGTGCCTCATAGATTTTAGGGGATCTAATTTCATACCAATGGTTGTTTAGGTCATAGAAACGTGCGCCATTTTGACTTTCTTTGTAGAAGTCCAACTCGTTTGTCAATGAACGTTTGACTTCTTGCAACACGCCTTTTAAATCGATGACGCTTGTTTCAGGAATATATTTGATCAAAGGAATCGCCCGTTCAAATAACTGTAAGTCCATCATGATTTCCTTCGCAATATTTGGATGTTGGACTTTTACGACGACTGCATCGCCATTCTTTAATGTTGCACGATGCGCTTGCCCCATAGAGGCAGAAGCGAAAGGTGCTTTATTGAAGCTAGTAAAAATCGTTTCTAAGGATGCGTCTAATTCCTGTTCAATCGTTTTTTTCGTCGTGACAAAGGGATCACTTGGTACATTGTCTTGCAATGTTTTGAATGTCTTAGTAAACTCAGCAGAGAGTAAGTCATCACGTACAGAAAGCATTTGCCCAATTTTTATAAAGGTTGAGCCAAGTTCTTCAAAGGCTTTTTTTACTTGTTCAGGATTTTTTTGTTGGATCAGATTAGGCAGAACATTTTCTTTGATGAATACGTGAATGATTTCTGTTAAGCGGCTTCGAGAAGTAGTTTTGGTCATAACTATGCCTCCTTTCTCTTATCATAACGATAAAGAAAAAAAGCGACAACTATTCCGCTGTTTTTTGAATAAAATGACACGTACCTCACCTTTTTTCAAATAAGCTGTTTGCATCTTTTGTTTTTGTGCTAAAATATGAAGTAAAAATGAATGATATCGAATACAGGAGGAAAATCTTTTGAAGATTACTTTATTATATGGTGGACGCAGTGCGGAACACGAAGTTTCGATTCTTTCAGCGTTTTCCGTTTTAAATGCTATTTATTATGCTTATTATCAAGTACAGCTCGTATTTATTAGTAAAGACGGCCAATGGGTCAAAGGCCCATTGTTGACTGAAAAACCTACAAGTGAAGAAGAATTGCACTTGACGTGGGACCCAAGTGGGAAAATGACAGAAGGATTTACCGGCACTGTCATCAATCCAGGAGAGATCAAAGAAGAAGGAACCATCGTCTTCCCAGTTCTACACGGTCCAAATGGTGAGGATGGCACGATCCAAGGATTCTTGGAAACCTTGAATATGCCTTATGTCGGTGCGGGTGTGTTGACGAGTGCTTGTGCCATGGATAAGATCATGACAAAATATATTTTACAAGCAGCCGGAGTACCGCAAGTACCTTATGTTCCAGTTTTGAAGAATCAATGGAAAGAAAATCCTAAAAAGGTATTTGACCAATGTGAAGGCTCATTGCTTTATCCGATGTTCGTGAAGCCAGCAAATATGGGTTCGAGCGTGGGGATCACTAAAGCTGAAAATCGAGAAGAATTACAGAATGCCTTAGCAACAGCTTACCAATACGATTCACGTGCCATCGTTGAACAAGGAATCGAAGCACGGGAGATCGAAGTCGCTGTTTTAGGAAATGAAGACGTCCGCACGACCTTGCCTGGTGAAGTGGTAAAAGACGTGGCATTTTACGATTATGATGCGAAGTACATCAATAATCGCATCGAGATGCAGATTCCAGCCGAAGTACCAGAAGAAGTCCATCAAAAAGCACAAGAGTATGCAAAATTAGCGTATACGATGTTAGGTGGAAGTGGCTTGAGCCGTTGTGATTTCTTCTTGACGAATAAAAATGAATTATTCCTGAATGAATTAAATTCAATGCCTGGATTTACAGCATTCAGCATGTACCCATTGCTTTGGGAAAATATGGGCTTGAAATACGGTGACTTGATTGAAGAGTTGATCCAATTAGGCTTGAACCGTTATAATCAAAGACAAAGTTTCTTTGACTAATTGAAACGTAATCAGCACAAGTATGTATGTGTCGAAGTAGTATGTATAGCAAAATAAAGGTTGTGGATGATCATCTGGTACTGATTGAAAGCGAAAGATTTTTACTATTCGACGCTATCAGTATTGGCGATTTTCACCACCTTTTTTGTTCCTATTCCTATAGGACTACTGGTCTAAATCGAAAGGACAGAGAATGGATGAACATAACAATACAAGAAATTGCTCAAGCAGTTGGAAGTCACCATGAGTCAACCCAATCAATCACAGGAGTAGAATTTGATAGCCGCAAAATCAAAGAAGGCGATTTGTTCGTTCCTTTAGCGGGCGCAAGAGATGGGCATGAATTTATTGAACAAGCTATCGCAAATGGGGCAGTTGCTTCTTTTTGGAGTTGGGCAGCCGAAAAGGCACCAGAGGGGATCGAGATCATACCAGTTTCTGATCCTTTAAAAGCAATGCAAGAGTTGGCGCAATACTATTTGAAAAAAGTTGGGGCAGATGTGGTGGCTGTTACCGGTAGTAATGGGAAGACGACCACAAAGGATCTAACAGCTTCTGTCTTAGCGCAAGGATATAAAACTTATAAAACACAAGGAAATTACAATAATAATATTGGCATGCCTTATACGATCTTGCATATGCCTCAAGATACTGAAAAAATCGTTTTAGAAATGGGAATGGATCATGCCAATGAAATTACGGAACTCTCGTTGCTGGCACAACCAAAAGTTGCAGCAATCACGATGATCGGTGAGGCTCATATCGAGAATTTAGGGTCACGAGAAGGCATCGCCAAAGCAAAAATGGAGATTGCTGATGGGTTGCTACCAGACGGATTATTGATCGTACCGAATAATGAACCATTGTTAGAACCGTTGATTGCTCCGTTGTCTCAAAAAATCAAGACGTTTGGAATCGAACAAGGCGATATTTCTGCACAACGAATCATCGAAGAAAAGCAACAAACGACATTTATCGTTGAAGGCGAATCATTCACGATCCCTTTACCTGGTAAGTATAATGTGACGAACGCGCTGATTGCTTATGCGATCGGGCAGTTTTTCGAGTTGTCTCTGTCGGAAATCCGACGAGGTCTAGCAACTGTCACAGTGACACAAAACCGAACAGAATGGCTGACTGTTGGAAACGGGGCAGCGATCTTAAGCGATGTTTATAATGCCAATCCTACAGCTATGGGATTAGTCTTAGATACTGTAGCAAGCCTCCCAGCAGCGGGACGAAAACTTGCCGTGTTAGCCGATATGTTGGAGCTAGGGGTAGACTCGCCTCTCATGCATGCTTCCATGAGTGAACATATTTCTTCAGACATCTTTTCGATGATCTTTTTGTATGGAAAAGAAATGCAGGCGTTAAAAGATGCTTTGGCTCAGAAATATCCTGATTTGCCGGTTTATTATACCGAAGAAAATAAAGAGCAATTGATTGCAGCGGTGATTGCTGAGATCCAGCCAGATGACACGATTGTACTAAAAGGTAGTAATAGTATGGGCTTGATTGAAGTGGTCGAACGACTACAAGAAATGAAATAAAAACTGTAAACTTGCAGAAAACAATAAATTATGCTAGAATAACCTATTGCCGAAAGATGAAGAGAAATTGGACTGGCTTGATGATGAAATGCGAAAGCCAGATGTCATAACAATGATAAAGCTGAACGCGACCCGTTTGGCTTTTCTAATGCCTAAACTTCGCAAAGTGATTTTTCGGTGGTGCCACAGGGGCTAAGAATGGATGGGAAACGTGCGTGGCCACTGTCAAAAAAGCAACAGACACTTTGACCGAACAAAAGACGGGGTAGCAAACTATAGCTACATCCTCAGTTAACAACCATATAGGAGGATTCATTTGAAATTTAAAGAACTAGAATTATCACCAGAATTATTAAAATCAGTAGAACGTGCAGGATTTGAAGAAGCGACACCGATCCAATCAGAAACAATCCCACTTGCTTTACAAGGTAAAGATGTGATTGGACAAGCACAAACAGGAACAGGTAAAACTGCTGCGTTTGGCTTACCGATGTTAGAGAAAATCGATGCAAATCGTCAAGAACTACAAGGATTGGTTATTGCACCAACACGTGAATTAGCGATCCAAACACAAGAAGAACTTTATCGTTTAGGACGTGACAAACGTGTCCGTGTCCAAGCTGTCTATGGTGGCGCCGATATCGGTCGCCAAATCCGTGGATTGAAAGACCGTCCACATATCGTCGTTGGTACACCAGGTCGTATGTTAGACCATATCAACCGCCACACATTGAAACTTGGAACAGTTGAAACATTAGTATTAGATGAAGCAGACGAAATGTTGAACATGGGCTTCTTAGAAGATATCGAAAGTATTATCTCTAAAGTACCAGACCAACGTCAAACACTATTGTTCTCAGCAACAATGCCACCAGCAATCAAAAACATCGGTGTGAAATTCATGAAAGATCCAACACACGTGAAAATCAAAACCAAAGAAATGACTGCTGATTTGATCGATCAATACTATGTACGCGCAAAAGAATACGAAAAATTCGATGTGATGACTCGCTTGCTCGATGTACAATCACCAGAATTAACGATCGTCTTCGGACGTACAAAACGTCGTGTAGATGAATTAGCTCGTGGCTTAGAAGCTCGTGGCTATCGTGCAGAAGGTATCCATGGCGACCTTTCCCAACAAAAACGTATGAGCGTATTACGTTCATTCAAGAGTGGTCATTTAGATATTTTAGTTGCTACAGACGTAGCTGCACGTGGTTTAGATATCTCAGGAGTTACTCATGTATACAACTATGATATCCCACAAGACCCAGAAAGCTATGTTCACCGTATCGGTCGTACTGGTCGTGCAGGTAAAGGTGGTATGTCAGTAACTTTCGTTACACCAAACGAAATGGGTTACTTACATGTTATTGAAAACTTAACGAAAAAACGTATGACAACTTTACGTCCACCGACTGAAAAAGAAGCATTCAAAGGACAACTAGGCGCTGCTATTGAACAAATCGAAGAAAAACTTGAAGAGAATGGCTTAGATAAATATCTGCAAACTGCGGATAAATTATTGGAAGAATACTCTGCTCAAGATTTAGTCGCTTTATTGTTGAAAACAACAGCCAAAGATCCATCAGATGCAACACCAGTAAAAATCACACCAGAACGTCCATTGCCAATGCAGAAAAAAGGCTACAACAAAAATGGTAAACGTGGTGGCGGAAACAGCCGTAATCGTCGTGATAATGGCAACTACCGTGGCAACAAAAATTCAAAAGGTAGCGGTAGCTACAGCAAAAACCATAACAAACAAAAAGACAATGGTGGAAAACGCACAAACGACAAAAAACGTGGTTTCGTGATCCGCACGAACAACGACTAATCCACATGTAAAGGGGTGGTCTCAGAAGGACCATCCGAATAAGCCCGTCAGATCCAAAAATAGCTTACCTATTTTTGGCCTTGACGGGCTTATTTTGTATTGTTTATTTGGAATTGATAGATAATAAAAAAACAAACATACGCTCTCTTTCATTACATAAAGAAGTAGAGATCATAGGGTAAAAATCTACTAATAATGGGAAGTCTAAGAGTATTAAGTATAAATTTAACGTAGTTCCTCCTTTTAGCAGGTAATTTAGATAACTTTAACAAAAATGTTATTTAAAAAAATAAAATATTTAGCTTTTTAAGGATATAGCAACAAATTTTTGTTTTTTTTGTTTATTAAGTAAAAATAATTTCTTTTTTTATGCGTGATCCATGGTAAATTAGAATTAATACCAATAAAATCATTTTATAAACAAACAATGCGGAAAATGATTTATATATCAGCTGTTTTTCGAATTGTACGTCTTATTTTTTTGAAAAACGTTCGTAAAAAAAAGCAATGAAGTGACTTGAACTGTTTTCTTTGCGTCAGAGATTTTTAGCAATCAATTCTCAATGGTTTTTTATTGGAGAAAATGAAGAAGTGGTTTTTCACTAGGGAACAACTTTCATTTTTGTTATTTCTAGACTTATTGGTGGTAAATTGTCTAAAATTTGGTAGAATTAGAGTGTTCTAAAATTTTTTGAAAAGAGAATCGTGTATGATAAAAGGGATTGGGATTGATGCAGTTGAACTGTCGAGGATTGCTAAGATCATTAAAGAAAAGCAAAACTTTATTGATCGTGTACTGACACCAAGTGAAATCGAAATGTTTCGTTTGCTGCCATTTCATCGTCAGGTTGAGTTTTTAGGCGGTCGTTATGCATGTAAAGAAGCTTTTTCAAAGGCTTGGGGAACAGGGATCGGTAAAGTTACCTTTCAAGAGATCGAAATTTTAAAAAATGGATCAGGACAACCAATTGTAACGAAATCTCCACATGAAGGAGCAGTCTGGGTCAGCATCACACATACAGACGAGTTAGCTTTTGCACAGATTATTTTAGAAGACTAGAAAGAAGGAAGAACAATGGTTATTGCTTGGCATCGTCCGACAAAAGCAATTGTACATAAACAGGCAATTACAGAAAATGTAGCAAATGAAATAGCTCGATTGAATGGGAAAGAATTGTTTGCTGTTGTCAAAGCAGATGGTTATGGTCATGGAGCAATCGAAACAGCAGAAGCTGCAAAAAAAGGTGGAGCTTCTGGTTTTTGCGTAGCTACTTTAGATGAGGGAATCGAGCTGAGAGAGGCAGGTTTCACACAACCTATTCTTGTATTGAATATGATTCCAATCGATGCGTTGACACTTGCAGTCATCCACGATCTATCCATTACTGCGGGAACAAAAGAATGGTTGGAAGCTGCGGCTACTTATATAGCAGAACGACATCTAGAATATTTATTGAAATTGCATTTGAAAGTCGATACCGGAATGGGAAGAATTGGCTTTCTCAATAGTGCAGAAGTGAATGAGGCAGTGGAAATCATCCAAGATAGTCCCAATTTAGAATGGGAAGGGATCTATACTCATTTTTCCACAGCAGATCAAGCAGATACCACCTATTGGGAACAGCAGAACCAAAAATTCATTGAGATCATCGAAAGTCTACCTACTTTACCAAGATATATCCACAGCAGTAATAGTGCCACTGCATTATGGCACGAAAAAGCTATAGGCAATATGATCCGCTATGGGGTAGCAATGTATGGCTTGAATCCATCCGGTCACGCGTTAGCGGAAGTGTATCCCCTACAACCAGCGCTTGAACTTGTATCTGAATTGATCCAAGTGAAAGAGTTGTCAGCAGGAGAAGGTGTAGGTTATGGAAAAACCTATACGACTTCAGCTTCAGAATGGATCGGAACTGTACCAATCGGTTACGCAGATGGTTGGTTACGGAAAATGCAAGGTTTCTCATTATTAGTGGAGGGAAATTATTGTGAGATCATTGGTCGTGTATGCATGGATCAATTGATGATCCGTCTGCCCTATCAAATGCCAGTAGGAACTAAAGTTACGTTGATCGGGAAAAATCAACAGGCTAAAATCACAATGCAAGATGTAGCAGATCAATTGGGTACGATCCATTACGAAGTCGCATGTGTGCTAGGGCCCCGTATACCTAGAGAATATCAAGAGTGAGGAGAGGCGTATGGTAAAAAGAGGAGATATTTATTTTGCTGATCTTTCTCCGGTGGTAGGATCAGAACAAGGTGGGACAAGACCGGTCTTAGTGATTCAGAACAATTTAGGTAATCATTTTAGTCCAACGGTCATCGTAGCAGCAATTACTGCGAAAATGGCGAAACCTAAATTGCCCACACATATAGGAATCAAAGCGACCGGAACAGGGATCGAAAGAGACTCAGTCATTTTACTTGAACAAATCAGAACGATTGATAAGTCCAGATTAAAAGAAAAAGTCTGTCATTTAGAACGATCGATCATGTTAGATGTCGATCGTGCATTGAAAATCAGTGTTGGTATCGAAGCGCTTGTCCCAGTGTCAAAATAAAAGACAAAAACAGCACGTTTATACATAAAAAATAGCACCGTGTGTTTAGTCAATCATTGCGCGATTCAGCGCTTGGCAACAACAAAAAAAGAGGAACTTCAACGGTCTGGGACATTCGTCCTATCGCACCACCTAAAACCGAATAAACGGCGGGAACAGAAGTAACCTCTTCGAAAATAAGGCGCCATCCACAAAAATTTGAAAAACAATTTTCGTGGATGGTGCCTTATTTCTCGAAGCTAAACACTTCGATCCCGACCTCTGGCTGTCGTGCCTTTTTTTGTTTGTGTGGTTCAGGTTTACCGGATTTTCCAGTTCTATCAGAAGATTTAGTTTATAAAATAACTATGCATATATATTGAAAATAAGATTATAATTTTATGAGTAACCAATTTAGACATTTTTTTAGAAACTATGGTAAGCTTTTTATAACAGATTTATTTGACTACACATAAAAAATTCTCGGGATGCTACATTTGGTAGTGGACTAGCGAATAAAAGAAGATTAATTATTTGTTAAGCAAAAGATGACAATATTCGGACAGTTTGATTTAACTGTCAAAAAATTAGTTGCTTGATTGAAAATAGGATTGAAAATCGTATGGTTTTCATGATAAAGTGATGCAGCTGAAACAAAAAAAGGTGATGAATATGAAATCAATAAAAAATACAATAAACTTATATTTACTTGATTGGAAACGAATTTTTAAAAATCCTGTTGCGACTCTTTTGATCATCGCAATTATGATCATTCCTTCATTATATGCTTGGTTCAATATCAAAGCATTATGGGACCCTTATGGCAATACAGGGGAATTACCGATTGCTGTTTATAGTGCAGACAAGCCGGCTGAGTTTGAAGGACAAGAAGTCGCCATCGGAAAAGAAGTACTGAAATCATTACATGAAAATAAAGATTTAGGTTGGCAGTTCGTTGACTCTAAAAAAGAATTAGAAGACGGTGTACGGTCTGGGGAATATTATGCTGGTATCTATTTGCCAGAGAATTTCTCGGAGGATTTATTAAGCTTTACGAGTGGTGATATCAAAAAGCCGGAAATTGAATATACAGTCAATGAAAAAATCAATGCCATTGCACCAAAAATCACAGATAAAGGTGCATCTACGATCCAATCACAAATCTCCAGTGAATTTATTCGAACGGCGAGCGAAACTTTACTAAAAGTCTTTAATGAAATTGGGTACGATATTGATACAAACCTGGTAAGTATCAATAAAGTAAAATCAATGATTCTATCAACAGATGAAAACTTGGATACGATCGATGGCTATACCCAACAAGTACTTGATCTACAAAAACAACTACCAGATATCAAAGACAAATTAGCGAAAGCAAATGAATTTGTTGATTATCTCCCAGAAGTGGATGAGATGGGACAAAAGGTCGTTGAATTGAACGATAAAATGCCAGAATTAAAGGAACAAGCCAAAATCATTCTTGACCTTCAACAAAAAATCCCAGAGATCCAAGATGCTGGACGACAAATTGCTGAAATCGACAACGATTTTTCATCAATCGAAGAAACGATGAATCAAGGAATCGAGGAAGCAAAACAAGGATTGACCATCATCCAACAAGTCCAAGACATCTTACCTGATGTGAAAAATTTAGAATCACAAGCGAAGAATCTCGCAGCGGATACCAAAACGGGCGCTGAACAATTAAAAGAAGCCGTACCAGGTATCACGACAAGCGTGAAGACGACGTTAGATTCGATTGGGCAAGTAGCGACCACAACAGGTTCATTAGCGAAAACAATCGAAAATGCTGTCGAAGATGGGCAATTGACAGCTGAGGAAAAAGAAAATATCAATAACTTGTTAACTAATTTTATCAACGGTATTAATGAGCAACAACAAGCAACTGACAAGTTGATTTCATTTTTGGAAGATTTACAAGCCAACGCTGGTAATACAAAACTACAACCTATTATTGATACATTGAAAAGTGTCAAACCAGTATTAACTGATTTACAAAACCGATTAACACGATTAAATGAAGCTGTTCAGGCAGGAGATATTTCTCAAGTTACTAGCCTTTTAGAAGAAGTACAAACTGCTGCTAATTCTGTCAACGGATTGATCAGTAGTATCAATGTAAATGAAGTCAGCACCACCG
The DNA here is from genome assembly GCF_015556925.1 of Enterococcus sp. 1001283B150225_161107_E12. NCBI lineage: Bacteria > Bacillati > Bacillota > Bacilli > Lactobacillales > Enterococcaceae > Enterococcus > Enterococcus sp. 1001283B150225_161107_E12. The sequence continues at coordinate 67,540 of NZ_JADNNI010000020.1, forward strand.
TTGAATCGATCTTGACTCAAGTGATCGATACGATCAGTACGGCGCAAGGTGCGTTGAGTAAAGCAGATCAAATCGACTTTGATTCGCTATTAAATTCAACCAAAGCAACCGTAACAAATGCGGTGGCGATCTTAGAGAAATATCAAAAAGAAATGCCTGCAATCGGTCAAGAGGTCCATGATGCGAATACGATGCTAAATGATAATATGGAAACGATCGTAAATGGAATCAATAAGGGAGCTGACCTATACAATAACGACTTACCTGTATTAGAAGAGAAACTTGGTTTAGCTGCTGATTTTATCCAAAATGATTGGCCAACGATCAAAAATGAAATCAATACCACAATGACCACCGTCAACGATAAAATGCCAGAAGTCGAAACAGCGGTGAATGCTGCGGCAGACTTGATCACGAATGACTGGCCAAACATCAAAGCTGGTATCCAAAAAGCCGCAGATGCGATCCGTAAAGGAGAAGAAGAGGTTGATCTTGGGGAAGTCATCAAACTCTTGAAATTAGATGCGACAAAGGAAAGTGAATTCTTTACGATGCCTGTGGAACTACAAACTAATTCGTTGTATCCAATCCCTAATAATGGATCAGCAAGTACACCGTTCTATACTGCGCTATGTTTGTGGGTAGGTGCGGTCTTACTTTCAAGTGTCGCTACAACAGATTACTATTTAGATAAAAAAGCGCGTAAAAACTATACAAAACGGGAACAGTTTGGCGCCCGCATGTTGACCTTCTTGACGATGGCGATCGCTCAAAGCTTGATCGTTACTTTAGGGAACATGTTCTTGCTTGGTGTGTATGTAGTGAATCCAGTCTACAGTGTACTGTTTGCTGTTTTGATTGCTTTGTCATTTATGATGATCGTCTATGTTTTAGCAGCGCTGTTTGACAATGTCGGCAAAGGGATAGCCATCATTATTCTTGTCTTGTCCATATCTGGTGGTGGTGGGAACTATCCAATTCAAGTTTCAGGGAAATTTTTCCAAATGATCAATCCTTTCTTGCCATTTACTCATGCAGTCAACCTCTTACGTGAATCAGCTGGTGGTATCTATTGGCCAAATGCCCTACATGCGATTTTGATATTAGTCGGCATATTTATTGTCGTAGGGATCGTTGGTACAGTGTCGTATCCATTTGTGAGTGAAAAAATGAAGAAATTCAAAGAAGCTGCGCATGAAAGTCGAATCTTCCACTAAAACGTGATACCATCTATTCGTTTCTCGTAAAGATTTTAAGACTCAGTTTTTAAGTGAAGACGAGTTTAGGATAACGTTATTTTCCTAAGCTCGTCTTTTTTCTATAACAGAGAATTTAAATGGTTTAATTATGTAAATCACTCTAAACATGAATTAAAAAAATATGGGGATTTTCTATCGATATTTTCCTCGAATTTTGTTGACATTTAAAGGTCAAGGGCGTACTATAACATCTTGTTTACTATAAAAAATGACACCTGTAATTCGTAGGGGAAAAGGTGTGTAAAGGAGCATAGAAATTGGATTACTTAAAAAGGTTGTTAGTAGGGAAGCCGTTGAAGTCGGCGGAAAACGACGAGCATAAATTAACAAGGTTTGCTGCGTTAGCACTACTATCTTCCGATGCGTTGTCATCGATTGCGTACGGAACAGAACAAATCGTTGTGGTATTAGTGGCGTTGTCTGCTGCTGCGATCTGGTATTCATTGCCAATTGCTGCATTTGTTATTATTTTATTGATTTCATTAACTCTTTCTTATCGGCAGATCATTCACGCTTATCCACACGGGGGTGGGGCTTACGTTGTTAGTAGTGAGAACCTCGGTAAAAATGCTGGACTGATTTCGGGCGGGTCTTTATTGATCGATTATATGCTGACTGTTGCGGTTTCCGTCTCAGCCGGTGCAGAGGCGATTACTTCTGCTATACCAGCTCTATATGGGCATCAAGTAGCGATTTCAGTGACTATCGTCCTCTTGTTGATGATGTTGAACTTACGTGGACTGAGAGAGTCAGCTTCGTTTTTACTATTCCCAGTCTATACATTTATTCTCGTCATCTCCTTATTGATTGTCGTTGGTTTGTTTAATATCGTGACTGGGGCAGTACCATTACAAGCAACAGCACTGCCTGGTGCAGTTGTCCCTGGGGTTTCCGTCGCATTGATCTTACGGGCTTTTTCTTCTGGTTCTTCTTCATTGACTGGTGTAGAGGCAATCAGTAATGCGGTACCGTTCTTCAAAAAGCCACGGGCGAAAAACGCAGCGATGACCTTGACGATGATGGCAGTGATCTTAGGGTTCTTTTTTGTAGGGATCACGTTTATCAACTATTGGTATGGAATTGTTCCTGAAAAAGAAGTAACTGTTCTTTCCCAAATCGGACAAGCTGTTTTTGGACATGGGATCTTGTATTATATCTTGCAATTTGCGACAGCCTTGATTTTGGCAGTGGCAGCAAATACAGGGTTTTCTGCCTTTCCAGTATTAGCGTATAACTTAGCAAAAGATAAATTCATGCCTCATATGTACCAAGATCGTGGTGATCGTTTAGGGTACTCAAATGGGATCATCACGCTTGCATTAGGGTCGATTGTGCTATTGTTTATTTTCAATGGCTCTACTGAACGATTGATTCCACTGTATTCCATTGGTGTATTTATCCCCTTTGCATTATCGCAAACAGGAATGGTCATCAAATGGAAAAAAGAAGGCAAAAAGTGGTGGACGAAATCAATTGCGAATATTACGGGTGCATTTATCTCTTATGCCATCATCGCAATTTTATTTGTTTACCGCTTAGGTGATATTTGGCCGTTCTTCATCATCATGCCAATCGTCATGTTCGTCTTCTATAAAATCCATGATCATTATAAAAAAGTAGCAGAACAACTTCGATTAGAAGACGAAGTAAACTTACACGAGTATGAAGGAAATACGGTTTTGGTACTTGTAGGGAACGTTACGCGGGTAAATACCGGAGCGTTGAATTATGCGCGTTCGATCGGTGATTATGTTGTTGCTATGCACGTTTCATTAGATGAGGATATCGAAAAGGAAAAAGAGATCCAAGCAGAATTTAAAAAGCATTTTCCAGATGTGCGTCTTTCAATCGTCCATTCTTCTTATCGGTCGATCCAAAATCCGATTTTGCGTTATGTGGATATAGTCAGCAAGAATGCTGCAAAACAAAATTATACGACGACCGTATTGATTCCACAATTTGTCCCAAATCGCAGATGGCAGAATATCTTGCATAATCAGACGAGTCTGAGATTGCGTTTACGCCTTTCTTGGCGTGAAAATATCGTCGTAAGTACGTATAGCTACCATTTGAAAAAATAAGTACATGATAGTGAGTAATAATTTTAGAGGTCGGGACAGAAGTGTTCAGCCTCGAGAAATAAGGCGCCATCCACGAAAATTGTTCTTCAAATTTTTGTGGATGGCGCCTTATTTCCGAAGAGGTTACTTCTGTTCCCGCCGTTTATTCGATTTTAGGTGGTGGTAGAGAATTGATGTTCCACTCCCTTTTTTATAGTTATGTGAAATTGGGTTGGGTATTCAATTTTACGAAAAATGTATTCACGTTGTATTTATATTATGATGATAATAGATAGAATGGAGGGCGAAGATTATGAAGACTAGGAAACAAGGTAATGCGATTGTTTTAACTGTACCTACTAAATTTGGCATAGAAGAAAATATTGAGTATATTGCTGTTAAGGGAGAAGACGATACAATCACGTTTATAAAAAAGAAAAAAATATTTTTGATGAAGCATTTGAAAATGATGAAACAATTGATGCAAGTGCTGGTTTTCCTGAGGATTCACCTGTAGGAAAGGAAATTATTTAATGGCATATACTATTAATGGCTATACGCCTAAACAAGGCGATTTTGTGATTATTAATTTCAATCCCAGTATAGGTAGAGAGATTAAAAAAAGAAGACCTGCAATTGTTGTCAGTGCGAACCATTATAATGCAGTAACAGGAATGTGTGCGGTTTGTCCAATTACTGATACGAAATATAAAAACCATATTGCATTAGATAAGAGGCATAAACTACAAGGATATATCAATCCTTTTCAAATCAAAACATTTGATTTTATGGAAAAGCAGAGAAATATACGCTTCGTAGAGAAAGCCACTCTGGCTGAATTAGGTGAAGTGGCGCAAATCATTGATATGGTGTTTGATTTTTCGTCATTATTGTCAGAGTAAGTAGCAACTCATTTATTTATAGTTTATGTAGAACTGTACATACCAGAAGATTCAGTCAATGACTATCTATCTGAATTTTAAATAAAAAAACACCACCAAATCAAGAATTTTGCAGCGACCCCCAAAAGTTAGACCAAAAAATCTAACTTTTGGGGGTCGCTATTTGTATGGCAAAATATCATTTTGAATTAAAGATAAAAATCGTTAAAGAATATCTTAGTGGCGGGGGTGGGTA
>NZ_JADNNI010000021.1:0-71558 GCF_015556925.1 Enterococcus sp. 1001283B150225_161107_E12
TATGTTTTTTAATACCTAAAATGAAAATGGGACTGAAGAATCAATTTTGATTCATCAGTCCCATAAATTATAGAGCCGGTTTTTTTTGTTATTAGGAATAGATACGAAAATTTTGGAAACATTTGAAAAATTAAGTAAACTATTATTTAATGATCAGTAGGTAGAGATAGCAAGAATCACCATAAGTAGTTGATAAGGAATACATGAATTTTGTATCATTCATAAAATTCAAAGAATAATAGATGATTCTTCTGGCCATTAGAGAATAGATCGAACAAAAAAGAATAACTATTCTGTCACTTTATTAAGTTTTTGAAACATACAGCTATTTTTAATACGCGTAAAATCAGAAAATCAAATGCTCTTAAAGTAATTAGAAAAGAGGAAAAGTATATGAAATACGTCATTATAACCCAAGAACATTCTGATTGGCTTTCAGTAGCTCATTCTATTCGTCAATTTGAATGGAAAGCAGCAAAGTATATAGCAGAAAAAATGGAAAAACAAGAATTTACAGATTGGGAATCCGTGATTATTGCAAAAGATGGAAATCCTGTTGTAGGATTCTGTACTCTTGTAAAAAAAGACATTATTGATACGAAGGACTACACGCCTAACATTGCCACTGTTTTTGTCGCGCCAGAATATCGAGGGAAGCATATCAGCCAAAAATTAGTTGCAACAGGTGAAAATAAACTAAAGGAAATTGGTTTCGGCAGTGTATATATAACAACTCAACATGAAGGGTTATATGAAAAATGGGGTTATCAGGAAGTAGCTAAGGAAAATGATCGGTTTGGACGATTGATGCGGATATTAGAAAAAAATTTGATGAATGAAAGATCCGAATGAATAGGGTCGGTTCATACTAAGCGATTAATCAGTTATTTGAATAAGTAAAACAAGTATGCAGACATCTTTGTTCGTATTTATTGAACATTGATTTGTCGTTTTCGTAAGCTCATTCTTAGTAAAAATCATGGGAAATTCAATATGTTTTTCACATATTATTTGTAAGATTAAGCGAATTCAAAAATACTGATAGGAGAATTTTTTCATGAAGAGAATTTTAGTGATTGTTTTAGGTATAACTGTGTTATTAAGTGGGAGTATGTTTTGGAATAGTAAAGATGTGGCAGCAAAGGAACAAAGTGGCACTTACCTTCTAGGGTGTACCATGAGAATAGAAGGAAAACAGTATAAATGGAGAGAAGCGTCATTTGGTGGTACGAACAGAGGATATGAAATCAACCCAGGGAAATATCGCTACCAATTAAGTCCAAATCCACATAAAGATCCTTGGTATAATAAAAACCAACTGAAGTTTTATAACCAAGGTGCTGATCAAATCGAAAAACAGGCAAATGAAGAGAAATGGCAGAGCAAAGGATGGCCTGATACTATCAAAAATATTACGATCCATGGTATTGAGTACACATTGACAAAATAAAAATGTGAATGGTACAAATTTATGCTACTAGAATGATGAATCAAAAGAATAAGCGTAAATGTTTGTATTCTTAGGTAATACATGGTATATTAAATAAGTAATCTAATTTGAAACGTAATCTGAGCGATATATTCACACTATAAAAACTCCTTTTACCAAGTAATGTTAATTGCAACAAAACACGTATGATCTACGTAATAGGAGGAAATATATATGAATAACGGTACAGTAAAATGGTTTAACTCAGACAAAGGTTTTGGATTTATCACTGGTGAAGATGGACAAGATGTGTTTGCACATTTTTCAGCTATCCAAGGTGAAGGCTTTAAGACTTTAGATGAAGGCCAAGCAGTTACTTTTGATATTGAAGATGGTCAACGTGGACCACAAGCAGTAAATATCAATAAATAATTCAATAGACGAATTTGAACCATCTCCTTGTGAGATGGTTTTTTTGTTATTAAAAAGTCATAAGAGGAAAACTATATGGACTACTTGATCTTGGCAAATAGATAGTCCATCTGGCTAAAAGGGGCTAACTATAAGGAAAATGATTGATTTAGACAGTTGGTGCAGGTGATAGAAAAGAATTTAATAGGAAAAGTATAATAAAAAATTGTCATAAGATTTTATTATTTTTTTAGATTCAAAACGAATAAATCCGAGACAAAATTTTACTTAACTATTTATTAAACTACAATAGTTAAGTAAAATAATCTTTAATATCATCAATCATAAAGTCTTTGATCAATGAAACATCGTGAATGTAAGAGCCTTTTTTAAGAACCTCTTCGCAAGAAATGAAAGACCAGTTTTCTTCTTTACCTCGGTAAGTTGGATTATTCGAATAGACAACTCCATCTATACCTGCCCAAATAATCACTGAGCTACACAAAGGACATGGTTCAAAAGTGCTATATAACCAATAACCCTCAGGTAATATATGTGTTTTTAATTGCTTACACGCACTTCTGAGGGCGTTTACTTCAGCGTGAGAAGTGGGATCATGATTATCTAAGACAGTAGTTTTTCCGATGGATATAATCATATTATTGTTGTCTACAACAGCAGCAACGATGGAATGATCTTGCTTTTGTAACTGAATCAATTTATGCATGATACTTTTTTGAGGATGAAAATTCATAGTACATTCTCCTGAAATTTTATAAAGATATTGTAGCATATTTTTTGTTGATGAAAGAAAAAAGCAGAATCGGTGATGAAGAAAAAAAACAGTAAGCAAATCGCTTACTGTTTTTAATAAAAATGATTTGTCCCTACGAAGGTAGTCATATTATATCGAATTTTACTTTTTCTAAAATTTATTATTTTGACTTTTATAGAAAAAAATATAAAACTACAAGACTTTTAGAAAAAAAGACCTGTAGCTTATTCTGTATTAAATCAAAAACCGATAACAACTCTCTGGAAGGCCATAAAGTCTTGTCAGCTCTTCCACTTCTCTTGGGTAAGTTTCAGTATCTTCTTTGTACAAGGAAACGATCAAATTCGAAGCAAAGCAGTTGGCTTCGCTTTCAGATTTGCTTCTTGAATTTCTAGAGGACACATAGTAACTAGATATTTCCCGATGGAACAAAGCATGTCCAAGTTCATGGGCACAAATGTAAAAACGTTCTTCTGATTCTTTCAGTGAGTTGTTCAATAAAATAATAGGGGAGCCTAATAGTTCTTGAAACTGTCCTTTTGGATTATCGAGAAAAGAAACATATCTGATTTCTATTCCTAATTTTTCAGCAATCACAAAAGGATTGGCGGTATCATAGGTACGCTTCAGTTCGCTTACTAGTTTGATAATATCCATCTCCATATATGCTCACTTCTCTTTGCCGCGTTTTCGAAATTCCCAGAAAAGTCCCGTCAATACATCTTTTACACGTTGCTTTTCCTGTTCTGTCAAAGTTTCTCCACCATACGCCATGTTGACATTTGAATTGAGCATTTTGTCTAACTCAAATAAATCATCTTTATTTGCCCATTTCGGCGCTTGGTTGCTGCCCAATAAGAAATCAGTTGTTACCCCAAAATAATCTGCAACTTTTTTTAAATTTTCCGACTTTGGTGAAACACGATCCCATCTTCTGATCTGGCCATTAGAGATTCCTACGGCACGTTCGACTTCAGCAAAGGTTACTTTTTTTTCTTCTGCTAATTGTTTGATTCGCGCAACGAGTGTCATAAGGAACCACCTTTCTTGATATTTTGATAGCATAAAAGTTATTATAGTTGACAATTAGCTTTTAAGCTATTATAGTTTGCTTATAGATTGATTCAATTGTTTGAAAAGTGAAGAATACAGTCACTTAAAAGTTCTTTCAATCGATCATATTAAGATAAAGCGTATTCTTTTTATTTCTAATGACTTTATAATAGCTTAAAAGTTATTTGGTGTCAAAGATGATGAACATTGAATTCTAATTAACAATGTAGTAGCAGGTTGCGATGGGTAAGGATAAACAAAGGTTAGGTATTCCATAAAGTGGAGGGTGAGCAAAATGATTGTAGAGAATGCTGTGGTATTGAATGAGTTTAGAAATCTTGTAAATAATGTGTACATTCAGATTTTTGTATTGATTCTATGTCTTGATTTTATTAGCGGTATCTGTCTGAAAACAGGGAAAAAGAAACGATTTAAACGTTCTGTGATGAAAGATGTGATCAAATATTTACTGATTTTCCTTATTGTTATGATTGCTTATCCCTATCTAAAGATTACAGGATTTGAAGCAATTGGTATTGCTTTGGTGTTCTCGTATTCTGCCATCTATGGCTTGTCTGTTATTGAAAATCTAAGGAAACTAGGAATACCTGTACCTGATTTTGTTAAAGTACGTTTGAAAAAATGGCGTGATTTCTCAGAGGAGCAGGGGAAGTACAAAAAATGATCGAGAGGATTTTCTTAAAAAGTACTGCAAGGATATTCTTATTATTTGGAGCAAACAAAAAAGACGTTTCTATGGCTCGTTTAGCCAAAAACGTCTTTTAATTCTCTATAGAATTATCAGCTGACATGAAAAGGGAACACTCCTTAGTTAGATTCGTGTAGCGCTTTTACTGCTTGCTCAATGGTGATCCCATAAGCGATGTGTTGTTCGTTCATTGCATCGATTGCCATGAAGCGATTCGTTGAACTATCAAATGCTACACGATAGCTGATGCTTGTTTTTGTGAATGTCATAGATATTTCTCCTTTCATTGGTATTTGTGTATTCATGAAATTTTTCATAAAACTTCCGAATACACCTTAAGTTTAGCACCATTCTAAAATTTGGGCAATCAATGTGCTATAAGATAGCTGTTGCTAGTTTACTTGAAATTAATTCTCTGAAATTCCCATCAATAATCCAATCATTAATAAGATAAATATACCAGTTTGAATATAGACCATCATTATTCACCTCTTTAAGCCCAGTGTATCTCTTTTTTGGTTTGGACTCACGAACAGTGGGGGATAATGTTCAAACAAAATTGTCATATTTTGGGTTGAAATGACTGGAATAATAGCAAAACAGGAATCAAAATAGTGAAAATTGAAAGCGTTGAGCAAACACTTGCTTTGAGATATTTCGCAAACTTCATTATAATAAAAGAAAGGGGGCGAATCGCTATGCAAAAAAGAAAAAATTCTGGTAAATTAAGCATTTTTCTAGCAGTTATATCTGCTATACCTGCTGTTTTAGCAGTCGTTCGAGCTATTAAGGAATCAAAGCAAAGATAAACTAAATAAAACGTGTCGCTTACTTATCCGATGGGATAGTGAGCGACACGTTTTTATATTAACCAACACCTAGAACAAAGTTTAATAACTTGTCTGAGTAAGTAATTTCTCCTTCTGACTCTCTGACCGTATCATTCAATGCTTGCATATCATCTGTAATAATACCATCTACACCATAAAACATCATTCGGCTCATGTCGTCTGAATCATTAGGTGTCCATACATAGACTTTCTTACCATCCTGATGGGCAGAATCAATAAAGTTACGATTGATCGTGCTGTACTCCATGGTTAAGAAATCCGCAGGTGTTACTGGAGGGCCAACTAGATTAAAAGGCAAAATGTAGCCAACATAAAAATTGGGGTTTTCAGCTTTTAGATCTGAGACTGTTTGATAAGTCAAACTTTGTAAAATATGTCCATGTATTAAAATAGTTTCTTCATATTTTTTAACAAAGTTTTTGACTAAATTATCCGAATCTTTTCGAGTCGTTTTGATTTCGATCAACAACTTCTGGTTCAATTCATTTGCTCGTTTTAAATACGTATCGAATGAAACCAATGGTTCTTTGGCACCATTTTCAGTCACAGTCAATTTTTCCAGTTCTGCTAAAGTTAGGTCTTGCGGTGCTTTATTGACTCCAGTCAAATTTCTTAAATTGAAATCATGCATGACCACGAATTGACCATCTTTTGTTTCTTGGATGTCCATTTCTACATAATCTGGATGATAATCTTTGCTCGTCTTTTCTAGTGCAGCAATCGTATTTTGTGCGCTGTTCCCTAAGCTAACGCCACGATGGGAAATCGTTAAAGGTTTTGTTTCAGAAGCAGATGTCAGGTAATTCATATTGTAAATACAAACACCAACACCAAAGAAAACAGCAAATAAAGTAAACGCAGTATTTTTTAAAGCTGTGTGTTTTTTGGGCACTTCTTGTGAAGAGAACCAGCTGGGAATATCTGGTAAGAAACCTTCATCATCCATAAAGTCTACAATGACGTAAAAAATTCCGACGGTAGACATCACAATATTGAACAAAAGAACGCCTTGTAAGAGTGTCATGGCAAAAACAGCACTAATCAATGAGTAATCGGAGAAATATTCCTCAACAAAGATCTGACCTGACAAGATTGCCAAGTAACTGATTGTTGAAATCAATAAAATCGTACCACTGATCACTAAAAATTGACCTGAAATCGCAAAAAAACGTGCTTTGGTCAAACGCCAACTCTCACGGATCGCTTCACGAAAAGGGCGATCTCTTAAAATCATTTCAGGTAATGCAAAGATTAAACGAATCCCGATATAGCCGAGGAAGACATAGACAAGTAGAAAAGAACTTACGATGATCCAGCGGTTAGTGAAAATAAAATCCATAATAAATGCAGGAATTTTTATTTTAGAAAGTAAGTCTGAATTAAAACTTAATCCGCTGATTGGTAAAATCAAAAAAAAGTAAGCTAAGAAAAATAAAAAAATCATCGGACGAACTTTTTTTATTTGTCGGATGGTCAACTGCAATAATTGCTTCAATGAAATTGGTTCTTGTTTTTTGATGAAATAAACACTCATTAGCAAAAAAGTAAACTCAAAATAGACTAAGAGCAAAATCAACAATAAGACAGCAATCAAGGAGAAGAAAACTCCTGGATGTTGCGAAATCAGTGTGGGGATATTATCCGTTGAAAGATAATCGATCGACCCACGTTGTAAAATCAAGCGTGTCATACTACCAAGCAAAGGCAAACAAATAAACAAAATAAACCCATGCATCAGAACTACATCACGAAAATAAGCTTGTGTTCCTTTAAGGAAGTCCCAAGCATTTCCTAAACTTCGTTTTAAATAAACGATCATTATTATCACCTACTCCTAACATTATAGCGCAAAAAACATAAAAAAGGAGTACTGCAGGAATCTTTCATTGCAGTACTCACAGTGTATCTATTAAGAAATTATCCTAACAAGCCAGTCAGGAAGTTACCACCATAAATCAATGCCATGCTGTACAAAAAGATCGATAAGGGTTTAGCAATCAAAATAATCAACGTGTATTTTTTGACTGAGATATTTGTCAAGCCAGCCATTAAACACAAGGCATCGTCTGGTGCTACTGGTAAGAAGATCGCTAGCGCAAAAAGCTTTTCAAAACGACTTTGGTTTTCTAACCAACCAATATATTTGTCATATGTTTTATCACTAATCATCGACAGGATAAATGGTTTTCCATATTTTCTACCTAATAGGAAAATAATGATCGAACCGATACAAATACCAACGTAATTATAGATAAAGCCAGCGTAAGGACCAAAAATCAGGACACCTGCTGCGGTGCTGATCCCCCCAGGAATGATCGGTATAACGACTTGCAGTATTTGGATCAAGATAAAGATTATCGGTCCTAAAATAATTGAATCACCTACAAGACCTCTTAATGCGTTCAAATCTTTAAAGACGCCTAGATTAATAAAATAAATCGTAAGTGCAATTGAAAAACCAATACCGATGATCGATATAATATTCATTAATTTACGTGATACTGCAACGTTCATCCCTAGTCAACTCCTTCGAGGTTTTCATCTGATAATTGTATTTTACCTGAAAAGCGTAACTGCGCGCCACTATTTCAAGTGAGAAACAACAAACAATTTTGTAAGTTCAAACCAAGTATAGAGGATGAAACAAAATAAAACATCCATCTAGAGTCTTATTTACTTAATTTTATGATCTATAAAAGGTTCATGGCTATTTCACATTTAAATTCGGCGAAAAATCTTGATGTTTAAAATTGGCGAATCATACATGATTTCTACATCATCGATCAGATTCCCAAGTAATCGATAGGATTCTTGGCCATGAGAAGGGGTGCCTAGCAACTCGTGGTAATAGATCTCCATACTAGGATCTCTAGGTGTATTCAACAGTGAGGCCAATGTATTCAAATCTTTTGGCGGATTTTTTGTTGTTCCTTGGAATTCGATATATAGTCCTTCATCTGTATACTCTAAGCCAATACGAATCTCCTTGATCTCGTGTTCGTAAAGATACGTGAGAAATTCATCAATGATCCTCTTTGATAGTTCTTTTTCCATTTCCATGTGCGTTCTTTCCCTTCCCGGTAAACGTAAAATTTTCTAGGATAGGCACTAGTATACCAGCAATAAATCCCGTTGAAAACCCACTATTATATAGATTCAATCCTCCATGCAAGTTACTGAGATTATGGACAAGAGTAATATGTAAAAAGCCTGCAATCACTCCATAAACGCCGCCATAAAATCCACTGATCGGGGCAAGCCCTGTACCGAAAATCGCAGCTACGAGCATGGTCGTATCGGTCATATCATGCATCGTTCCTAATATTGAGGCAATGTAGATACCAATCAAAATCGGAAAACAATTTTTAACATGACTTCCGAATGAGCTGAAACCAGCCACTGAGATGATTCCTCCCACCACAGGCCCATTTAGCACACCACCGATCAGCAAGACGTAAGACATCAATAACAAGCCAACCAAGCCCATATTGATCAAGGTGGCGCCGATACCTGATGTGCCGATGAAATCTGTTGTTAGTTTTCCAGAAGACTCAAAGATTTCACGTAATCCTTTCAATTTGAATGCGTTAAAGAAGAAGCCACAAACAGCGGTTGATAAAAAGAATAAAAAGATGATCCAAGTCAATTCGTGGTGGTAATCAGTCGAAAGAATCGAGTGTACTTCGATCGAATAACTAAATTGCCGAAGAATACCTGTTACCAACATAGCAATCAACCCTGAAGTAAAACCAATATTATAAAGTGTAAAACCACGATGAAAGGTCAGAGTCTGAACAGCTAGGATCGGCAATAAAAAACCAACGATCAAACCGGCTAAATTACCCAAGAAAGCACCTTGAAGGATTGGTAAACCCATCCCGAACGTAATATAGCTGACAACTGGAGAGAGTGCACTACCAAATAAGCCAATCATTACATATTGAGAAAATGGTTTGTGCATAAAATAGGCATATAAATAAACACCGAGGATAATGGAGATGGAATTGTATAGATTTTTCCCAAAGAATGAAAAACCCGCGACAGTCAATATGGAAGCAAACATCGCAGCATTCAACATGACTTTATGGCGATAGGCGAGTAACACAGAAGAGAGTGTAAGTAAGCCTACATTCATAAATGCGCTTCCAAATCCGCCTAAAGCAATATAATCAGTCAAGAGATTACTTGGAGAGGTCATGATGACCGTTAGTCCAACAAGATTATTTGTCAAAGAATCACTGAGCAAGCCAATAATCAAAAAAAACAATCCTGAAAAAATAAGGTAAAAATAGTTTTTCCTTTGAGAAATGATTCTTTTTTTAGGATGAATATAAATAACGTCACTTTTATTCTTCATTACACACCTTCTTTTCCTTTTTATTTAACTATAACTTGAAAGAAAACTTTAGGTCAACTTAAATTCAACACAAAATCAAAAATTGTAAGGGGAAACAAATTACGTAAAAAAATATTTAGAAAATTGAGAAAACCAATAAAAAACACATATATGCTTTAAAATATAACAATTTAGGTATATTATTTGCAAAAATTGATCAATATCGGTTAAAATAAAAGAACAGAGACTGTAGCATGAAGTGGGGGAGTTTATTATGAGAAGAAAAGTCTATACGAAGGATCAAATTCTGAAAGCTGCATATGAAGTTGTTGCTAAAGAAGGATTTAAAGGTTTCACTGCACGAAATATCGCGAAGAAGATGGGGATATCTACCCAACCGATTTACTTAGAGTTCAAAAATATGGAAGATTTAAAAAATACGCTATTAGATGTTATCTTCCAACAGTTAGAAGAAGAAGTGTTTCCTGTAGAGCGTACAGGAGATAAAATCATCGATTTAGGATTGAATTATATTTATTTCGCTAAGAAAAACCATAGCCTTTATATGGCTTTATATATCGATGAGCATGGAAATGGTCAAAAGATGCATGATTTTTCTTATAATTATTTCCGCAAGTTATTAAAAGAGGACGCACGTTATAAAGATTTATCGGAAGAATATATCGATGCACTGCATACTGGTACTTGGGTAACTATCACTGGTATCGCTTCATTGATGTCTTCTAGTATCATGCATCCTACAGAAGAGCAAATCATCTCGATCATCAAAACGACGGTCGATTCCGTACTTGCAATTGAAAATCCAGAAAAAATACGCTAATTGCCACATCATGAGGTTGTGACAAAAGTGTTTAGCCTCGAGAAATAAAGCGCCATCCACGAAATTTGTTCTTCAAATTTATGTGGATGGCGCCTTATTTTTTCGAAGAGGTTACCGCCGTTTATTCAGTTGTAGATGGTGCGAGAGGATGAATATTGCATAAGCTACTTTATTCTTAGCGAATAACTTGAACAGTGTTCTTGGATTTAAACATAACAGTTATGGTATTTAAATGACCAGTTTACAAAACAAACAAGATTAACAAGAGTGCATAATACCTCTTGACATTTTTAGAAAAAAGATTAAAAATAGTAGGCATGGAAGGTTGGCAGAGTGGTAATGCACCGGACTCGAAATCCGGCGAACCGGCTAACACCGGCGCGCAGGTTCAAATCCTGTACCTTCCTTATATACCAACAGTTAGACACGATTTAGGTCGTGTCTAACTGTTGTATTTTTACCCTAAAATATTTTTTGACTCCCCTTTTGGTACTCCTTTTATACTTTTACATACTCCTTTCATATGATTTTTGAATTTTCAAACATGATCGATTTTATGTATAAATAAAGTTCTCTGTAAAAATAAAGAGACAACAAGGGACAGCCTAGTTATTTCTTGCAATCAATCGTTATGACAGTCTTTGCAGCAGTGAGAACAACCATCGAAACTTTTGGATGTGTGGGTTGTGCTTGCTTGATGTAGTGCTTCTTCACATGTAGAAAATACGCCAATAAAAAGTGCATCTTCTGGACAATGCGTACATGAGATCACGTGGACTTCGTGATTTCCTCGATCATCTGTGTTTTTGTTAAAATAATAAATTGCCATCTCTATCTACCATCCTGATTTATTTCAACGTTTTGCTCGTTGATAATTTGATTATACTGGATGGTTGAGTGAGCATGAGGATTATTTTTTCACTATGATGGAATAGGTTGTTTTAAAAAATTCATGAAATAAGCAGGATAGAAGAAAAAATTTTATAAAAGTAGTGATTGCCCATTTTGATTTTTATGTTATCGGGGTTCCAGTGACTTTTTGGATTGCAATATGAAAATCGGTGACCTTCGTTTCTTGGGCAAACAATAAAAATTTATTTACAAGAAGATAAGCGCAGAAATCCAAATGGTGGTGTAGTCTTTTTTGGGTTGTGCGCTTGTTTTCTTGTATTCAAGTAATCTGTTCTCTTTTTTGATATAGATTTTCTATTTATCTGAAATCAACTAATATAGCCATGATTTTTTAAGGATTTTTGATGTTCGCAAGGTGTTCCAACGATCGTGAAAGGAGTTATTTTAGTCGTCGTCGTTTGGCCATTCCATTCATAGGCGTAATTTCTGCCACTCCAATTCGTGTCGCAAGCGAAACAGTGATATTCTACCTCTATTCGTCCAGTTGGGTCTTCTGCTTGAATCCAGCCGATTGACTGAGCGGTGCCATTCGTGATATTCGCTTGATTTAGATCCCAATCATAAGGATCTGAGCTAAAGGCGGTCAATGGTGTAGCAGGTGTATTTAATGCTTTTTCCAAAATTGGATCTTGTGTTTGTCCTTGTTCTGCAGGTGTTTGATTTACCAGCTGTTGATCATTTGAGCTTGTTGTTTCTGTTGTAGTTAATGAACGTTCGGTACTTTTTGTCTGTGAAGTATTCGTGGCTTTTTGAATTGTCGTGTTTTGGATTTCTGGTGCAAATAACGGGAATAGCATGATACCTAATATAAATGCTCCAATAATAGTTGTTACCCCTAACAATATCCCTAATAGTACTTTTCCGATTTTCATGTTGATCCTTCCTAACTTTAAAATAAAATATGTTCTTAAATTGAGCATCTCCGAAATTCGTTTTTTCGTCAAGTGATTTGATAGCAGGTTATAGTTATTGTATATTGATTTTTATTTCTTGAAATTTACCTATTCTACAAAGTGAAGCAGGTAGTACAAAGAGATACTCAGTTATTTTCAAATGAAATAAAAGGTGAATATAAAGTTTTTTTATATATTGTGCTGAGTAATTCTCACTTCTACCAAACAGAATAACGTACTTTTTTTCTCGCATGATGATTTTCTTACATGCCGACGTAAAAGACAGTGATGGATAAAAGGTATCCTATCAAAGCGCAAACAACGAAGATTTTAGATTGAAATAAAAAATGAAATCGCTTGTTATTTTGAAGATATATGTCTACAAAAATCTCCCTATTTATGAATAACATGAAATATTTGTAAACTATAGGAGAATCCAGTAGCTTCCTAGGATAAAACATGTTAAATTAATTGTTGAGTCTACTTTTTTTAAAGATAGAGATTTTTCATTTTATTTGTTTTCATGTGACGAAATTGTAAGAGTGAAAATCATTCATTCTGAATGCCTTCCTGTGATAAGATTCATGTGGACATAATAATGGAATAGTAATTTTAGTAGGATGTGAAATAAATGTGCGGAATCGTAGGATTTGTTAATAACAAAGATAATAAAAAAGCAATCATCAATGACATGATGGATCGCATCATTCACCGCGGACCGAATAGTTCAGGTGAATACATTGATCGTGATGTGGCTTTGGGTTTTAGACGTCTAAGTATTATTGACTTAGAAGGGGGCACACAGCCCATTTACAATGAAGACCAAACAAAAATCATTATTTTTAATGGAGAAATCTACAACTATCAACCACTTAGAAAAGAATTGATCGATGCAGGTCATATTTTCAAAACTCATGCAGATACAGAAGTTTTATTACATGGCTATGAAGAATGGGGAACTGAGTTATTGCAAAAAGTACGTGGGATGTTTGCTTTTGCGATTTGGGATAATGAGAAAAAAGAATTATTCGGTGCAAGAGACCATTTTGGGATCAAACCGTATTACTATGCTGAAATGAACGGAACTTTGATGTTTGGTTCTGAAATCAAGAGTTTTTTACCACATCCAGATTTCAATAAAGAATTGAATCGGGAAGCATTGAAACCATATATGACGTTCCAATATTCTCCTTTAAATGGAGAAACGTTCTTTAAAGGCGTCTATCGTTTACCAGAAGGTCATTATTTCACTTACAAAGATGGCCACATGGATATCCAACAGTATTGGGATGCGAACTTTGAAGAAAAAGGCACACAAAGCCGTCAAGAATGGATCGATCAAATTGATGACACAGTGAAAGCATCGATCGAAGCACACACGATCAGTGATGTGGAAGTTGGCTCGTTCTTATCAAGTGGGGTCGATTCAAGTTATGTGACTTCTGTTTTGAAACCAGACCATTCATTCTCAATAGGCTTTGATGATAAAACTTATAATGAAGCAATCGAGGCACGTAAATTAACAGAAATGCTTGACTTGGATAACACCGCAGCTGTCATTGATGGAGACATGTCCTTTAAGGCTTTCCCTTTGATTCAATATCATTTAGATGAACCAGATTCTAATCCATCTTGTGTACCGTTGTATTTCTTAGCGAATCTTGCGGCACAAAGTGTACGAGTCGTTCAATCTGGCGAAGGGGCAGATGAATTATTTGCTGGCTATCAATCATATGGCTTCCACACAAATTCAAAATTTATCCGAGTGATTGCTCAAGGATTGAAAAAATTACCGAAAGGCACTCGCTATAACTTAGGTAGAAAAATCGGTAAGATGCGTAATTTCCATGGTAGGATCCATTTATATGAATCATTAGCGCCTGCCAAAGAATATTTTATCGGACATGCACGGATCTTTGAAGAAAACGAAGCGGCCAACCTGTTGACGCCAGAATTTCAACAAGCCCCAACAGTCAAAGAAATCATGGCAGAACATTATGCGAAAACTGAAGGAATCCAAGACGAGATCAACAAGATGCAATATGTTGACTTACACCAATGGATGCCAAAAGATATTTTGTTAAAAGCCGATAAACTTTCAATGGCAAGTTCACTGGAAGTGCGGGTACCACTTCTTGATATCGAAGTAATGAAATTAGCGCAACAAATCCCAAGTAAGTATTTATTGAATCAAAACAATACGAAAGATGTCTTTAGACAAGCTGCGAACAAGCATCTGCCTGAAGAATGGTCAAATCGTGTAAAACTTGGTTTCCCTGTACCGATCAAAGCTTGGCTGAAAGAAGAACATGGCTATCACCAAGTAAAAGAATTATTTGAAGCTGATTTTGCGAAAGAGTTCTTTGATCAAGCGAAAATCATCCAATTACTTGATGACCATCATGAAGGTAGAAGTGAAGAACAACGTAAGATTTGGACGATTTTCAGTTTCTTGACGTGGTACAAAGTTTATTTTGTGGATGAAACGATTCCTCAAGCTGAACCGATCCAATATGTAACAGTTTAGACGATCCAACGATGTTTCTATTGAACGCAAAAACGAAGAGTGCCGATCCATAATGGGTAGACTCTTCGTTTTTTTTTTGCCGTAAATCGGAATGAGTTGATTTTTTATTCAAAGGGACGATAATATACAATCAGTAATGGACTTCTCGCTCGAATGTGCCATCTTTTTTATAGATCATTAAGGATGTTTCTTTATTACGAGCTACTTCTTTTCCTTTTTCAATGGCATCTTCTTTATGATCGAAGTGATTGCTTGCTTTTTCAGCGCCTTTAGAGCGAACGATCCAATGATCTTCTTCGAATTTGACTTCGACTGTGGCGTCTAATAATTTAGCTGCTCGCGGATTGCTATCATGCTTGTCATTTTTTTGTGGATTTTTCTCTTTTGAGAAAGCTTTCTTCTCTTTCTCATCTGCACTTTCCACCCATTCTTTCGCTTGACTGATTGCGATCGGGATTGCTCGATCATCAGGATAACCTTCATCTAAAAGCGCATTGCCGATATCGATTGCTTTCTTTTTGGTCAACTCTTCCAAGTTCTTCATGGCTGGTGGGAAATCTTTCATATTCCAAGGCATAGTTAACTCCTCCTAAAAGAATAATTGATTTTACTACTATAACAAGTGTAATCTCAACTTGGTAAAAAGAAAAATCATCTGTTTCAATTTTTCCTGAGCTTGTTTTTTGCTCGTCAAGTAGAACTACTTAACAAAATCGTCAAAAAGGCTAGCAATCTGATAAAAATCATGGTAAGATAATCAAGTCTGAGAGTCATCTTAGAGGATTCTAGTATAAATGGGAGGGAAAATCATGCGCGTAAACATTACTTTAGAGTGTACTTCTTGTAAAGAACGTAACTACCTAACTAACAAAAACAAACGTAACAATCCTGATCGTTTGGAAAAGCAAAAATATTGCCCACGCGAACGTAAAGTTACTTTGCACCGCGAAACAAAATAATATGTCTAAAAAAGTTTGGGTCTGTACCCAAGCTTTTTTATTTTTAGTATAATCAAGTAGTAGATGAAAGGAGCGAGTCAAAATGTTTATTTCCATGTGGGCCCAAGACAAGAATGGATTGATCGGTAAAGATGGGTTATTGCCTTGGCGTTTGCCAAATGATATGCGTTTTTTCAGAGAACATACGGTGGATCGTTTATTAGTGATGGGGCGTAAAACATACGAAGGCATGGGCGACCTATCTCTTCCTTATCGCCACATCATCGTGTTGACTACCCAAGAAGATTTTGAGGTCAAAGAAAATGCAGAAGTCATGCATTCGATCGATGAATTATTGGCTTTTGCTGAGACTGTTTCAGAAGATATTTATGTTTCTGGTGGAAGTCGGATCTTTCAAGAATTATTGCCCCAGACTGGGATTATTTGGCGAACACTGATCGATGGTGAGTTTGATGGAGATACGTATATTGGAGAGATCGACTTTAGTGATTTTGAACTAGCAGAAGAACATATCGGTATCACGGATCAAGAAAACCATCATGCGCATCGCTTCCAAAAATGGGTAAGAAAGTAAGTTCTGATCATTGATGTATAAAATGAATGAGTGAAAGAAATAAAGGGAGATGTTCAAGATCATGGGAGCATCTTTTTTTTGTCTTTTTTATTGAGAAACAGCTAAGTCAAGCGAGGGTTGCTCCTTAAGATTTAGCTGTTTTTTGTGTTGTATAAAGAACATATAAAGAAATTTCTTGAATATTAACACTATCTTTATAGTCCTTTGTCTATGATGAAAACAAAGGAGAGGAAGAAAATGGTCTTATTTTTAGGTTGTATCAGTATGATTTTGTTAGCTTATCTATTCTGGTTTTTATTTAAGGGGGAAGAGCAATGATGAGTGCAGTATTTCAAGGATTGTTTTTCTTTTTTATTCTACTTGTTTTAGCCGCACCTCTTGGGTGGTACATTAAGTTGATCATGACAGGGGAAACACCAAAATATGTACGTTTCATCCAACCAATCGAACGCTTTTTTTATCAATTGATTGGTCCTGAGAGTCAAAAGAAAATGACGGCGAAGCGCTATTTAGCGCATGTGTTGGGTGTTGGGATCTGTTCTTTGCTATTTTTAACGGGATTATTGATGGTCCAAGGTTGGCTTCCTGGCAATAATGGCGTGGAAAATCTGTCATTTGATTTAGCCGTGAATACAGCTGTTAGTTTTGTGACAAATACCAACTGGCAAGCTTACACGGGAGAATTGACACTTTCGAATACGACGCAAATGCTTGGTTTGACTGTTCAAAATTTCTTGTCAGCAGCTGTAGGTTTAGCAGTTCTTTGTGCATTGATCCGCGGCATCATCCAAAGGAAATCGAGCCAATTGGGCAATTTTTGGCAAGATCTAGTACGTAGTTTACTTTACATTTTTTTACCACTTTCATTGATTACTGCTGTACTTCTGATTTCCCAAGGCGTGGTTCAAACGTTTAGTCATGGGCTGTCTTACACTGGTCTATCAGGAGAATCTTTATGGTTGTATCTAGGACCTGTGGCCAGTCAAGTAGCTATCAAGCAATTAGGAACCAATGGTGGTGGATTTTTCGGTGCAAATTCCGCTCATCCATTTGAGAATCCGACGATCTTTTCTAATTTCATCGAGAATCTCGCCATCTTGTTGATACCTACAGCGTTGATTTTTGCGTTTGGTTATTGGGTCAAAGAATGGAAACAAGGTCGAACGATTTTGATCGTTTCGTTTGTTTTTCTTTTTGCAGCTTTTGTAGGTGTAGCAATTAGTGAATATCATGGGCCCGCTTTTACGGATGTACTGGGTTCGCTGAATATGGAAGGAAAAGAAGTACGCTTTGGTGTAGGTTGGTCAAGTTTATGGGCTGTTAGCACAACAGCGGCATCGAATGGATCAGTCAATGCAATGTTGGACAGTTTTACGCCTCTCGGTGGTGGTATCCCGCTTTTCTTGATGCAATTAGGGGAGATCATCTTTGGTGGTGTGGGTAGTGGCTTGTATGGCATGTTGGCATTTCTGCTGTTGACGGTTTTTATTGCCGGTCTACTTGTTGGACGTACGCCAGAATATTTAGGCAAGAAAATCGAGGCTTTCGACATCAAGATGGCTAGTTTAGTGATTTTGACGCCTGTATTATTGACTTTGTTTGGTACGATGGCAGTTTCACTGCATCCTGATGTTTTAACTTGGTTGACCAATAAAGGGCCTCATGGATTTAGTGAGTTGCTTTATAATGTGACTTCTCTAGCAAATAATAATGGGAGTGCATTTGGTGGGTTGACGGCAGATACACCGTTTCTAAATCTTTTAGGAAGTGTCTTGATGTTGTGTTCTCGCTACATTCCGATCGTTGCTATTTTGTTCTTGGCTGAAAACATGGGAAGGAAGAAAACGATCGCGATCAATGATGGAACACTTTCAACAACGAATGGCACATTCATCTCCATGTTGATGATCGTTATCCTTGTTGTCGGAGCATTGAGCTTTTTACCAGCGTTGGCGTTAGGTCCGATCGCTGATCATTTTACCTTAAGTTAGAAGGAGCAAAATCAAATGAAAACTATTTATGTATGGGCAATCAAAGAAGCCTTTGTCAAATTAGACCCAAGACAACAAATCAAAAACCCAGTGATGTTCATGGTCTACATCGGAGCGATCTTAGCGACGATCCTTTGTTTTGAACAAACAACGGTGCCTTTATGGTTTACTATAACGATCACCTGTTTGTTATGGATCACCTTGTTGTTTGCAAATTTTGCCGAAGCAGTGGCAGAAGGTCGCGGAAAAGCGCAGGCAAATAGCTTGAAGCAAGCAAAAAAAGAAGTGATCACTTATAAGATCAATCGCTTAGAAGACATTGAAAACCAAGAATTTATTGAGATCAAATCTTCTGATCTCAAAAAGGGGGATCTGATTTACGTAGTATCGGGTCAACAAATTCCAGCGGATGGTGATGTAATCGAAGGAGCTGCTTCAGTGGATGAAAGTGCCATTACAGGGGAATCAGCACCAGTGATCCGTGAATCAGGGGGCGATCGAAGTGCCGTTACTGGTGGGACAACGGTGGTTTCTGATTACTTGGTGATCCGTGTGACATCCGAAAATGGACACTCCTTTTTAGATCAAATGATTTCGATGGTGGAAGGGACACAACGAAAGAAAACCCCGAATGAGATCGGGTTACAAATCTTTTTGATCACGTTAACGATCATCTTTTTAGCGGTCTCTGTTAGTTTAGTTCCTTTTACCGAATTCAGTAGTCAGCTGTCAGGTAAAGGGGCGCCGATTGCGACGATCGTTGTCATTGCTTTATTCGTATGTTTAGCGCCAACGACGATCGGTGCATTGATTTCATCGATCGGGATTGCTGGAATGAGTCGGTTAACGAAAGAGAACGTGATCGCAATGAGTGGTCGTGCCATCGAAGCAGCGGGAGATGTTGATGTATTACTGTTAGATAAAACAGGAACGATTACTTTAGGAAATCGTCGGGCAAGTGAGTTTTTACCTGTCAATGGCGTCACAGAACAACAATTAGCTGATGCAGCACAGCTCTCATCTTTGGCAGATGAGACGGCAGAAGGCCGCAGTATTGTCATTTTAGCTAAAGAAAAATTTGCTTTGCGAGAACGCATTTTTGAAAAATCTGAAGTGAAATTCATTGATTTTAGTGCGCAAACCCGCATGAGCGGCATGGATTATCGTGGCGATCAGATTCGTAAAGGTGCCGCAGATACGATCAAGAAATATGTGCAGGCACGTGGTGGACAGTATCCAGAAGAATGTGATCAAATCGTCGCAAAAGTTGCCCAAGCTGGCGGAACTCCTTTGGTGGTTGTAAAAAATGATCAAGTGATGGGGGTCATTTATCTCAAAGATATTGTAAAAAATGGTGTACAGGAAAACTTCGCAGATATGCGTAAAATGGGGATCAAAACTATCATGATCACAGGAGACAATCCTTTGACAGCAGCGGCGATTGCGGCTGAGGCGGGGGTCGACGACTTTCTTGCAGAAGCAACACCTGAAAATAAAATGGATCTTATTCGTGACTATCAAGAAAAAGGCCATCTTGTAGCAATGACAGGGGATGGAACGAATGATGCGCCAGCATTAGCACAAGCGGATGTGGCAGTGGCGATGAATACAGGGACACAAGCAGCAAAAGAAGCGGGCAATATGATCGATTTAGATTCTAGTCCAACGAAGCTATTGAAGGTCGTACGTATCGGTAAACAATTATTGATGACTAGAGGTGCTTTGACCACGTTTAGTATTGCAAATGACGTCGCAAAATATTTTGCTGTGATCCCAGTCTTGTTTTATGGGATCTATCCCGAATTGGCCCAGTTGAATATCATGGCACTAGGTAGTCCTCTTACAGCGATTTTATCGGCTGTTATCTATAATGCAGTGATTATTGTCGCATTGATTCCTTTAGCGTTAAAAGGAGTCAAGTATACAGAAAAACCTGCCAGTCAAATTTTACGACACAATCTATTGGTATATGGATTAGGCGGTTTAATTGCCCCATTCATATTCATCAAACTGATCGATCTCGCTTTGAGCTTTTTCTTGATATAAAAAGAAAGACATTTTACAGAAAGAAGGAATTCACCTATGAAAAATATCCTTAGAGCACAGCTTAGTTTTTTATTCCTCAGCATACTACTCCTTGGTGGGCTATACACCTTCGCTGTTACTGGTATCGGTCAACTTTTCTTTGCCCAGCAAGCCAATGGTAGTCAGAGAGTTGTTTCAGGGAAGGTGGTCGGCTCTTCGTTGATTGGACAATCCTTTCAACAGGCAGCTTATTTTAATGGAAGAGGGCAAGACGTGACCCAACTTTCACCAACCTCATCGGAGCAAAAGAAATTAGTAGAAGATAAAACAGAATTGGCACAACAAAGCAATCAAACTACGGAGATCCCAATCGATCTAGTCACAAACTCTGCAAGCGGTGTTGATCCGCATATCAGTGTGGCAGCCGCAGAAAATCAAGTCTCTCGTATCGCTAAAGAGCGGGGACAAGACGTTGCCAAAATTCGTGCTATAATACAGGAAAAAGCACAGAAAGATTGGTTTTCAGATCGAATGTTTGTCAATGTGCTTGAATTGAATCTGTCACTTGATAACATGTAGGTGGCAGAGGGGTTAGGAGAAACAAAGATGGAAAGACAGGATGTTTCAGAAATGTTACACCAGCGTGAAAAAAGCCGAGGACGTCTACGGGTTTATTTTGGCTTTGCGGCGGGAGTCGGCAAGACTTATGCGATGCTGGCGGAAGCACAAGAGCTTAGCGTACTAGGTAAAGACATTGTGGTTGGCTACATCGAACCTCATGATCGCCCGGATACAAACCAATTATTAGAAGGATTACCACAGATTCCTTTAAAAGAAGTGACGTATAAGGGGCTGACTTTGAGTGAACCTAATATCGATGCCATTATCAAACGTCAGCCAGAAATCGTTTTGATCGATGAATTAGCCCATAGTAATGCGCCAGGATCAAGAAATCGCAAGCGATATCAAGATATCGAAGAATTATTGAATGCGGGGATCAATGTCCATACGACGATCAACGTCCAACATATTGAAAGCTTGAATGATATCGTTGAAGAAGTGACTGGGATCGAAGTAAAAGAAACGGTTCCGGATACGTTTTTCCAACAGGCGACATTGAAGGTCATTGATGTGGAACCAGATGAATTGATCGATCGTTTAGCGCAAGGGAAAATCTATGCCGATGAAAATGCAAAACGCGCCTTGCAGCACTTCTTTATTCCTAAAAAATTGGAACAGTTACGAGGTCTAGCGATCCAACGGGCTTCGGATCATATCAATCGTGTGATCGGTAAAACAAATGGTGTCCAA
This sequence comes from Enterococcus sp. 1001283B150225_161107_E12, assembly GCF_015556925.1. NCBI lineage: Bacteria > Bacillati > Bacillota > Bacilli > Lactobacillales > Enterococcaceae > Enterococcus > Enterococcus sp. 1001283B150225_161107_E12. The sequence goes on from NZ_JADNNI010000021.1 coordinate 21,598, forward strand.
AGCAAACTAATCACGATCGTTCAAGATGCTTTCCCTAAAATGGCTGAGAAAAGTATTCGGTGGACTGCTCGGTTAGCTCAAGGCTTGGGGGCAGAATGGATCGTGCTATACATTCGTTCCGATGATCGTTTACAGGGGACGAATGACTTAGCGGAGAAACTTGGTGCAGAAGTCGTGGTGATCGAGGAGGATCATTCATTTGAAACAATCGTCGAATATGCTAAACTGGTCGGCGCAACCGATTTGATCATCGGTAAAAATTTGGCGAAACCGTGGACGGAGCGATTGTTTTCAGAAGAGCTGGATGTTCGATTGCTCAAACGATTGCCAGAAACTGAACTTCACTTGATTCCTTATAAAGAAAAACGTTCAACCATCCTTTCCCACTCCAAGAAACTAGTGGAAGGGGGAGGAAAAGATGTTGCGATTTCATTGATCTGTGTGTTCGTAGCAACGCTCTTGACTGAGGTGATGCAATATCTCCACTTCGGAGAACAAAACTTGATGTTGGTGTACATTTTCTTTATCTTACTTGTTGCCCGTTTGACCTCTGGCTATTTTTGGAGCGCATTATCTTCTATTTTAAGTGTCTTGGCTTTCAACTGGTTTTTTGTCGAGCCACTGTATTCCTTGACCGTATATAAACAAGGCTATCCGATTACTTTAGTCATCATGCTGATCGTTGCACTGATGATCAGTAATTTGATGGTTCGTCTGAAAAAACAGGCTGTCCATGCCAGAGAAAAAGAACAACAGATGGAAATTCTGTATGAACTGAACAAGCAATTTGTTTTAGCAGAAGACCAGCAACAAATCGTTGAATTATCTGCCACTTATTTAGGCAGACTATTGGATCGGGAAGTGATTTTCTTTGATAAACATGCCATCAAGCAAAGTCAATACACACCAAAAGATGCCCCATTTTTACTCGATCATCCAGAAGAAGCGGCAGTGGCTTATTGGACGGCTAAAAATCAAAAAGATTCAGGTTATGGAACTGATACATTAAGTGGCGCAAAAGGTTTTTATTTACCGATTGTCGCAAATGGGAAGACGTTAGCTGTTTTAGGGATTCGTCGCAGTCGCGGGCTTCCGATCGAGGATAGTCAATTGAACTACTTACGGTTAGTGTTGACCCAGCTTGCTGTTATCTTAGAGCAAACAGAGCTTAAGAATGAAAAAGAACAAATCGAGTTAGAAAATGAACGTGAAAAAGTTCGCAGTAATTTATTACGTGCGATATCCCATGATTTGCGTACGCCATTGACTGCGATTTCTGGGATTGCAGAAACACTTTTGCAAACAGATGAAGAGCTGAAACAAGCGACGCGCCAAAAATTGCTGACCGATATCCAGACAGAATCCCAATGGTTGATTCGCATGGTGGAGAATCTGTTGTCGATCACACGGATCAATATGGACACAATGCAAGTGAAAAAAACAACAGAACCGATTGAGGAAATCATTGAAGCAGTCTATGAACATGTCACAAAAGTTTATCCTGACAAGGAATTATTGGTCCATTTACCGACAGCGGTTTTATTTGTCGAAGTTGACCCTATCTTGATTGAGCAAGCGATGTTCAATCTGGTGGAAAATGCGTTTCGTCATGGATCAACACAAGGTCAAGTAGAAGTCAGCGTGTTCCAAGAGGGAGAACAGGTCATTTGTGAAGTAAAAAATGAGGGTGAAATCTCATTGAAGCAATATGAAAAAATCCAGATGAATCTATCCAATGAAGAAGAAGTACCAATCGATTCAAAAAATGGTCTTGGCATTGGATTAAGTATTGTCAAAACCATCATCCATGCCCATAATGGGAAATTAGAGATGGCTGTATCAGAAGGGAAAACAGTGGTTCGCATCTATTTGAACAAGAGTGAGGAGGTGACGTTACATGAGGAAAGTACTATTGATTGAAGATGACCCAACGATCACTGATTTTATGGAAGTCGTGTTGGCAAAAGAACATTATCACGTTACGATTGCCACAACTGGCATGGAAGCTTTGCATGTGTTCCAAGAAGATTCCTTTGACTTGATTTTGCTCGATTTAGGTTTGCCAGATATTGATGGCATCGAATTATTGAAAATCATTCGTAAACGACTGGCTACACCGTTGATCGTGATCTCTGCGCGAAACAACGAGCATGAAAAAGTCAAAGCCCTTGATCTCGGTGCTGATGATTACGTCACTAAGCCTTTTGGGATGAATGAATTACTTGCTAGGATCAGAACCGCTTTTCGTCATCGTAAACAAGAGGAATTACCTTCAGTCATCACCAATGGGGAATTGTCTTTGGACACAGAAAGCCAGCTGTTAACCAAAGCAGGAGAACCGATCCATCTCACTAAGAATGAATATCGCATTTTGCTCGTATTATTCCAACACCTTGGGAAGGTCGTCACTTATCGCGTATTAACATCAGAAGTTTGGGGGCCTTACGGAACAGATTCCCAAGTGTTGCGAGTGAATATGTCAAACATTCGGAAAAAAATCGAGAAAAATACCATTCGTCCAGAATATTTAATCACTGAGATCGGAGTTGGCTATCGGTTACGTGATTACCGAAATTCTTAGTAAGCGACAAACAAATTGAACATCGAAAAAAACGACAATCACCGAAGAATTTTACCTCTTGGTGATTGTCGTTTTTTGATGTGCTGTTTACCAGCTAGCACACTGAACACTTCTTTTATTTACAGCTCAAGCCAAATTGTGGTTTTCACGCTTTTACTTTAGCTCGCCTTTGATATCATCGATCATCTGACGACTAGCGATTGGTCCATTATATAACCAGCTAGAAGTTGGACCAAATTCGAATACTTGACCCGCTTTGACTGCTTTCAGATTTTGCCAAGTGGGCTCGTTGAACATCGCTGCTTGTTCATCACTATTGACTAAGATGATATAGTCTGCGTCTAATTCAGCTAATTTTTCTGATGAAACAGCAGACCAATCAGAGGTTGCTTCTTTTGATACTTCTTCCACTAAAGGTGGGACACCGAATTGTAGATCTTCATAAACGATGCGACCACTTGAACGATTCTGGCTGACCATAAAGGCAGAGTTGTTCGTGACCCATAAGACGGCCGCTGTTTTCCCATCGATCTGATCACTCAATTCTTCTCGTGTTTCTTTCGCGTAATCTTGATAATCTTGAATGATTTCCTCTGCTTTGTCCTCTTTATTCAATACTTTGCCAATGTCTTGCAACTGTTCTTCCCATGTGACATCGGTACCATTTTTAACAACATAGGTTGGAGCAATTTTACTATATTGCTCGTATTTGCCGCCTTCAACAGTGGCTGAAGAAGAAATCAATAATAAATCAGGTTCAAAACTTAACACATTTTCATAGGGTAGATCATAGGAGATAGTTGGGACATCTTTCAGATCATCTTGTAAATAATCTTGGATCGAACCACTGCCGACTGTCCATTGAGCAACCGGGGTTTCACCTAACGCAACAAGATAATCCTCTAAATAACTGCCGATGATCCGCTTCGGTTGGTTAGGTATTTCAACTGAATGTCCTAATGTATCTGTCAAGGTATGCGTACCATTATCAGCAGTAGTCGATGAGGCGGTTGTCTCTTCGGTTGTAGATGAGCCTGGCGAGCAAGCACTCAGTAATCCCACCAAAAGTAATGCACTAGAGATTGTGAATAGTTTATTTTTAAGTCTCATGTCTTTCCTCCAAACGTAATTGAGAATGTTTCTCAATTGCTATTATTCCCCAAGAAAAGGGCGCTGTCAACTCTTTTTACTAACGTAAACGACGAAATTTGTGCTTGACGAATTTGTGAAGTACCGTCATAATTGAGAATGATTTTCAATGAGAGGGGGAAGTATATGTCTAGATTAAATGCAGTTGAAATTACTACCGGTTACCCCAACAAAACGATAATTGAAAATTTGTCTGTCGCTATACCAGAAGGGAAAATCACCAGTTTGATTGGCCCGAACGGCAGTGGAAAGTCTACACTATTAAAAAGCTTTACCCGCATACTTCCTGTAAAAAACGGTAAAATATTAGTCAACGATCGTGACTTGACGACCTATCATTCGAAAGAACTAGCTCGGAAACTTGCCTTACTAGCCCAAACGAGTGAATACCCATTAGGAATGACAGTCGAAGAAGTCGTTTCTTACGGTAGATATCCTTATCAAAAACTATTCAGTGGCATGGATGATCAAGATCTGCAGGCCATTGAGTGGGCATTGACAGCGACGGATCTGATCTCGCTAAAAGATCGAGACTTAGCGAGTTTATCCGGAGGTCAAGCCCAACGAGTCTGGATTGCGATGGCGTTAGCTCAAGAAGCAGATATCTTGATCCTTGATGAACCAACAACTTTTTTAGATCCTGCGCATCAACTGGAGATCTTAGATCTGCTGAAAGAAATCAACCGAATGAAAAAAACAACGATTTTGATGTCGATCCATGACATCAATCATGCCTCCCGCTTTTCCGATTATTTAGTCGCAATGAAAGAAGGGCGATTAATCGTCAATGGGACCCCAGAACAAGTCATCACGAAAGAATGGATGAGAGAGATTTTTGAGATCGAAGCACAAATCGTTCAATTACCTGAAACAAATAAACCTGTCTTTTTAACATATGATCTCATCAAGAAACCGGAGGGAAAATGATGAGGAAAGGGAAAAAAATAAATACCCTATGGCTGCTTCTGTTATTGGCAATCATTGTCTTCTTTTTTGCTTTGTATAATGGTGCTTCTACAGTTAAAGGCAATGAAGTCTGGCAGGCGTTGTTCCAGTTCGATCCAACTGATCAAGCCCAGCAGATCATTCGTAATATCCGTCTGCCTCGGGTCATCGGAGCATTTGTCGTGGGCAGCTGTTTCGCCCTCAGTGGCGCTTTGATGCAAGGGGTAACGCGAAACAACTTGGCAGATTCAGGATTGTTAGGGATCAATGCAGGTGCGTCGTTAGCCATGGCATTTAGCTTTGCTTTTTTACCTAAAGCTTCGCCGTTTTCAATTTTTCTACTATCATTGCTCGGGTCGTTGATCGTGACGATGACGGTTCTAGGTTTCTTTAGTTTTTCAAAAATCGGACTCAGCACCATGCAGATGATTTTAGCCGGTGTGGCGATCAGTTCTTTTTTTACGGCAATCAGCCAAGCACTGACCCAGTTATTTAATCTACAACAAGATTTGACTTTTTGGTTTGTTGGCGGTGCGGCTAATATTACTTGGCAACAGTTGCTCGTTCTTTCTCCTATCTATTTATTGGCGGTTATTGCCTCTTTTCTATTAGGAAAGTCGATTTCCTTGATCCATTTGAGTGAATCCCATGCGATCGCCTTAGGAGGACATCCACAGCGCACACGGGTACTGGTTTTCATCTTTGTTTCGATCTTAGCAGCGTTAGCTGTTTCTTTAGTTGGGCCCGTCTCTTTTATTGGTTTGATGGTTCCACCTGTTGTTCGTGGCTTTGTCGGTACGGATTATCGGTATGTCTTGCCAGCTTCATTTATCGCTGGGGGAATCTTAGTCATGTTAGCAGACTTTGTGGCACGAATGATCAATCCACCTTTTGAAACACCATTTGGCTTAGTCATCTCTTTGATCGGTGTCCCTTTCTTATTAGTACAAGTTAGGAGGGAACGCGTGTGAAAAAAATATATTGGGGGATTGGCCTGTTACTATTTTTATGGCTTGTGACTGCGGGAATCAGTTTAATGATCGGTACACCGTTTCTTTATATTGACCAATTGATCGATGTCGCACTTGGTAGAGGAACACAGGTCCAACAATTGGTTCTGACAGAATTTCGCTTGCCACGCCTATTGATCAGTTTATTCGCAGGTTCCTGTCTAGGAATCGCTGGCTATCTTTTGCAAGGAGTAACTAGAAACCCATTAGCCGATTCAAGTATTTTAGGCATCAATTCCGGTGCAGGCTTTTTCGTGATGCTATATTTAGGCTTTTTTACTAGCCATGCGTCACCTTTCTTGTTGCTTTTTGTTGCCTTTCTAGGCGGCACGCTTGCTGCATGTCTAGTCTATTTTGTTGCCTATCAGCGTTCGGGACAAGTGGCGATGAATCGCTTGCTCCTTTCAGGTATCGCTGTAAATGCCGGCTTTTCTGCGGCAATGTTATTAAGTACGATAAAGATATCAAAAGAAAATTATGGGTTTGTGAACGCTTGGTTAGCAGGTTCGATCTGGGGCGCCAGTTGGCCTTATGTCACTGCATTTTTGCCATGGGTACTTATTCTGATCCCTTTAGCGTTTTTCTATAGTCGCAGGATTGGTCTTTTATCCTTTGGACCAGAACGTGCGCAAAGCTTAGGACTGAATGTGTCACGAAGTCAGTCAGTTTTATTACTGCTTGCTGTTGGTTTAGCCTGTGGCAGTGTGGCTGTCGCAGGTAGCTTGTCCTTTGTGGGGTTACTCGCACCGCATGCTGCCAAAATCATTGTACGTAAAGAAAATCAATGGGCACTCCTATTCAGTGGTTTGTTCGGAGGATTATTTGTCAACATTGCTGATATTCTTGCGCGCGTCATTTTACCCGATGGAGAAGTACCAACAGGAATCCTGATTGCTGTCTTGGGTGCGCCGTATTTTCTTTATTTATTATTTTACATTCAGAAGAAACAACTATCCGTATAAGATAAGAGCAGAATGTTGGAATCAGTTTGGATAGCATAGAGGAACACTGAAGGAGATTTTTCCTTCAGTGTTTTTTAGTCCATTGAGAAATACCTTCAACAACCAGATAAGAAATAAAGTAACAAGACCTATCTAATAGAATTCTCACCCACCGAGAGGTTATGTATTGTTATAATGAATATGTAAGCGTTCTATCTAAACATTATGGTAAAGGAGGAAGTTATGGCCACATTCAGCAGTAATTCTCAACAAGCCCAACAGTCCACTTCAAGAATCACCAGTGCAACCAGCCCTTTAAACCAAGCATCATCGCTTCAAAATGACACACGCACCACGCTAATTGGCAATCAAGACATTCAAAGTAGCATAACGTCCGCTAAAAACTCAGCCAATCAAATTGCCTCAGCCATCTCAGGCGCTGCTAATCAATTGCAAACTGCTGCTCAAGGATTTTCTACACTAGACACTCAGTTAAGTCGAGATCTTTTTAAGGAGAGACGCTAATGAATCAATGGACAAATCTTGATACCGAGGAAACGTTGCTGCAAGCAAAAAGAGAAGAACAGGAAAAGAAAATGAAACAACTTGATGCCTGCCGTTCAGATTACCAGAATCACTTTAAAGAAATCGGAAACTTCTTATTTCGATTACAATTGTCTTACCAGAAATCGAATACCTTTACGTCCATCGAAACATTCACCTCGGAGTTTTCACATCAAAGTAGGCGATTGATGAATGGCTTTGATGAATGCCAACATTACGAAATGATCCAACAACAAAAAATCACGCAAAAGCTTGATGAGATTAGCTTTGAGAAAAGAAAAATTTTGTTGGAGGATCAAAACACATGAGTATCGATATGTATCTTTCGGATTCCTTAGCCCAAGCCACGAGCGCCAGTCACTTCTGCCAAAAACAAGTCACTGATTACCAAAATCTCCAACAAGCCATCACTCAATTCACTTTACAAACGCCCAATCTCCAAGGGAAAACCTACGACGCTGCGAAAGCCTATTTTTCCCAAGTACTTTACCCACTCGTCCAAGGAGGAATCTTACTCTCCGAAGCGGTCGAAAAAGCAGCAAAACGATTTCCACAGGAATACATAAATCAAGTTGATTCCATCAGCTTGAAACAATCCGAATTAGAAGCACAGATTCGCCAAATGAATCAGTATATCACTCAAGCCGAGGGAATAAGACAATTGCTTCTTTCACCTCATATGCCAGAAGAACATCAAAGCTTTCAACTCAGTCAGAATACGTTGTTACTCACGATGTATCATGATTTGAAACACAAACTGGAAGAAAAACTCCAAAAACTCTTAGCTTACAACCAAAGCTCCGCGCAATTTTTTACAGAAATCAAAAGTCTCGAACAAGCAGTCAATCAAGGACTTGCTCAAACGAAAACTGCTTGGAATAGCCAAACGAAAACATTCTCTATGCCAAAAGATTTGTCCTGGACAACTACGATCCAAGACAAATGGCAACAAGCAGACAACGAGAAAAAAGGCATCGATCCAACTAAAAACAAAGAACTAGAAAAGTACAACGTCTATGCTCTCATTATTCACGATAACGAGGGCAACCCACGTGTCTTTTGGAAAATCGAAGACAAGCAATCAGGCTACGGCATCGTGAATCCCGAGCTGTATCAATATGTCACGAAAGTAGGTCACTACTTAGACCCTGAACTGATCCAATTGATGACGTACGATACCTACCAAGAGAAAGTCAATGCAGCATGGCGTCAAGGTGTCAATTACGAAACCGGCGAAAAACTAGACCCACTCTTAGGCAGTATTGTCTCTACCTCGCAATACGTCAAAGACGGCTACACATGGATCAATGAATCCGAACTCGGTCAAGCCTTGATGGTATTAGGCTTTACTTACGCCTCATACAAAGTATTGACGACTACTGGTGTGAAACAGGTGGAGAATGGTAAGATTGAGGAGGTGGGTGGTGGAAATATACCAAAGCTATCCACGCTAACTGAAGCAGAGAAACTTAAAATTGCAAATCAATATAAGAAAACAGCACCTATAGATATTCCTGATAACGTAAAAATTAATGCCAAGACAATGAATGCTGGTTATGAACAGATTACTTATAAGTGGAATGATGGTGAATTTAAGTATGAAGTGAGGTGGCATACAAGAACTCCAGGAGCACCTGTAGAACAGGGCAATACATGGGTTATCCAAAGAATACTACCTGGAAATGGAGGGAACAAGCCCCAAAATTTTTTCAAAATTGGTGATAATGAATGGGTAGAAGCGTATAAATGGTATGATGCTATAAATGCAAGAAAAAAAGGAAATGCTACTACAGAACAAATTATAATTTTGGAAAAAGGTCATTGGAAGGAGTGAATGGTATGATTGACAATAAGTTTTATGAAGGTTTTGAAGGAGAAGCAGAGCTTTCTTTTGTAGCTGATGGCAATAAACTTATAATTTGGAACGGGTATTTTGATACAATTTTAGATCACTTATTAGATTGTAATTTAGAAAAAAAGGGGATTTTGAAAGAATACTTTCATCATGAGGGATGGTATGATGATTCACCGTGGTTAATCAAAGATAAATCCCTTATTATTGAACAATTAAAATGTTTTGATATCAACAAAATCAATCAAACCTCAATGAAAGATAGCTTGGAAGAAGTAGTTCAAGCAATTGTTTTATTTTTAGAACACAATTACTTAAGTAAAATCTATATCAACTACGAATAATAAAAGATAGAAATTATAGATGGTAAAAATTCTCTATTCATGAATTATTAAGTTGAAAATTGAAAAACAAATATAAACAAAAAAATCATTCGCATCACTAGTGTTCATCTAGTCTGTGAATGATTTTTCTTCTGCCGTATACATCAAGAAAGAGTAAACTTTATTCATCGATTCCACATAAACTATAATGATTTTCAGTGTTATCTAACGAATGAATGATTGACGATTGTTAACATCAAATGGGGATAGATCGATGTCCTAACTAAAATTAGACAGAACAAATCCAAAAATCTAAAAAGTTAAATTGCTATTTTCTCCGTTTTCCGCTACCATTTTAACAGAAGGTAGGCAGGTGATTATTTGGGACACGAAAAGCAGAAAAAAGAACAGCTCCGTCAATTTGGCATTAATGAACTTAAAAAAATTGCTGCAAGTGGCTATAAAAAAGAAAAAGAACAAAAAATCTATAAGCAATTGTTTGCAACCGAGTATTGGAAACAGGCGCAAGTCATCGGTATAACTCTTTCAAATGAATTTGAAATAGATACACGACCGTTGATCGAACAAGCGAGAGCTTCAGGGAAAATCGTTGTGATCCCTAAGACATTGCCGAAACGTCAAATGGCATTTTATGAGTTCTCTGAGAACACAGTATTGGAACGTTCAAGTTTTGGTGTGTTAGAACCTGTTTCAACGCATCTTTATGAGGCAACGATGATCGATTTATTGATCGTCCCAGGAATCATCTTTCATCCAGATGGGTACAGAATCGGTTTTGGTGGAGGGTACTATGATCGCTATCTGAAAGAGTATCCGCATCAAACGTGCAGCTTGACGTTCAAAGAGATGATTCATAATGATTGGGAACCAGAAGACTTTGATAAGAAAATCCAACATTTATTGAACGACTAAAAAAACAAGGGGGTATATATGAAAGTAAATCGGCAGCAACAATTCAAATTAAAATCTTGGCTCGATGGGCCATTTTTAACACAGATTTTTTTAGTGATCCAAACAATCGTCTTTTTCGCAATGGAGGTATTACCTGGTAATAGCGTGGCTTTTGAACTAGGCATGTCTGGCCAGCATATTGCCTACCTACATGAATGGTGGCGTTTGATCACACCAATATTTATTCATTTTGGGATGATGCATTTTGTACTGAACTCTGTCGTCTTGTATTTTATGGGTTCACAAATCGAAACGGTATACGGTCATTGGCGCTTTTTCTTGATTTATTTACTTAGTGGTATCATGGGAAATGTGACCAGTTTTGCCTTCAATGAAATGAATGTGTTATCTGGTGGGGCAAGTACATCGCTTTTTGGTTTATTTGGTGCATTATTTGTTCTAGGTATTCATTACAAAAATGATTATGTGGTAAAACAGCTGGTACGCCGTTACATGATATTCATTGTTTTTTCTTTTATATTCGGTATATCAGATACCTCAGTGGATATCTGGGGACATGTGGGTGGCTTGATCGGAGGTTTCCTGATAGGGAATCTATTAGGATTACCAAATCGATCCAATGATTACTCGATCCATCATCGTATTATATCGTCGATCGTTTTTCTCTTTCTTTTTATAATATGTGTTTTAGTGGGTTTAAAAAATTATGGAATACTTGTATAATGTGAAGGAAGTGCTTTAAATGGAAAGCTTATACGACGTACAACAGCTATTCAAGAGGTTTGGTATCTATATTTATGTGGGCGCACGGATTTATGATATTGAATTGATGACGATCGAATTACGTAAGCTTTATGATAATCATTTGATCGATCACGAAACATATATGACTGCGTGGCACATCTTAAAAAGAGAACACCGAATCGAAGAGAGCAGAAAGAAAGGAATTTGATCATGGACAAAAAAATTATTGGGATTGATTTAGGTGGAACAACAGCAAAATTTGCGATCTTGACACCTGACGGAGAAATTCAACAGAAATGGAGTATCGATACCAATATTTTGGATGATGGCAAACACATTATTCCTGAAATCATTGAATCTATCAATCATCGTCTGAACTTATACGGTATGAAAGCTGAAGGCTTTATCGGTATCGGTATGGGGACACCAGGGACAGTCGACAGCGAAGCTGGTACAGTGATTGGTGCGTACAATTTAAACTGGCGCGAGCTTCAATTTGTCAAAAAAATGATTGAAGAAGGAACGGGCATCAAATTTGCCATCGATAATGACGCCAATGTCGCAGCACTAGGCGAACGTTGGAAAGGTGCAGGCGAAAATGATCCTGATGTCGTATTCATCACTCTAGGTACAGGTGTTGGTGGCGGTATCGTGGCGGATGGTCATTTACTTCATGGTGTGACTGGAGCCGCTGGAGAAGTAGGACACATTACGATCGATCCAAATGGATTCGAATGTACTTGTGGCAAACGTGGTTGTTTAGAAACTGTCTCAAGTGCGACAGGTGTCGTTCGAGTGGCCCGTCATTTGGCAGAAGAATATGCCGGTGATTCACGCTTGAAAGCGATGCTTGATAATGGTGAAGAAGTAACAAGTAAAGATGTTTTTGAATTAGCAGAAGCAGATGATCCATTTGGTTTGATGGTGGTCGATCGTGTCTGTCTATATCTAGGACTAGCTTGCGGGAATTTAGGAAACACGTTGAATCCATCAAGTATTGTCATCGGTGGAGGTGTATCAGCTGCGGGAGAATTTTTACGCAGTCGTGTGGAGAAATACTTCAAAGAATTTACCTTCCCACAAGTGAGAGAATCAACAAAAATCAAATTAGCTGAATTAGGAAATGAAGCAGGCGTCATCGGTGCTGCCTCATTAGCCTTGAAATATGCTGAATAAAGTGGAGGCACGACATGGTTTTATGGATTATTAACATCATTTTATTACTGATCATCTTAGCTATCGTATTTTGGGAAGTTTACTTACGAGTAATGGCTAAACGTTCTGCAACAATGCTTGAAGAAGAAGAATTTCGTGAAGGAATGCGTCGTGCACAAGTCATCGATGTTCGTGAAAAAGATGTCTTTGACGCGGGTCATATTTTAGGCGCTAGAAATATTCCTTATACAGTGCTAAAAAATTCACTTGGTTCGATTCGTAAAGACCAACCGGTTTATATTTATGATCAAAAGAAAAGTTTGAGTATTCGTACAGCTAACCAACTGCGTAAAGCAGGCTACCAAGATATCTATATCTTAAAAGGTGGCTATGATGGTTGGTCAGGTAAAATCAAAAGTAAAAAAATCTAACGAGGAGTCTTGTACTTCTTATGTTACTTTAGTAGCAACAAGAATAAGAGCGGTTATTCGCTCTTTTTTCTTGTTGTTTTTTCTTATTGCAGAAAAATTATGCTATGATGGAATGAGAGGATATAACAAAGGTAGTCAGCACCAAGTATTTTCCTAAATTCGGTTTTTTGATTTACGGATGTGATTTGGAAATCAGTTGTTCACAGAATGAAAAACATGAAGAACTGTTGCTCCTTAGTGAGTTAGCCAAGTAAATCATTGTAGCGCGTATTGAGTGAAATCAAGAGAAAAGATGCGTGATAACCAAGCAAATACATATAGGTAGGTGGATAGATGAGAATTGGGATCATCGGGGCAGGTCCTCGTGGACTTAGCATGTTAGAGCGTTTACTCTATAATCAACAAGAAGAAGATATTGAGATCCTCCTTTTTGATCCAAGTGGAATCGGTGGCAAGGTTTGGCGAGTCGATCAGCCAAAAGAAGTACTGATGAATTCATTGGCGTCACAAGTGACGATGTTTACGGATGAGACATTAAGTAGTGGCGGCGTGGTCGCTAACGGAGTGAATCTTTATCAATGGGCGAAAGAATTTGCTCCTTCTTATCTTAGTAAGACAACTATCAAAGAAAAAGAAGCGTTTTTGTGTGAAGCAGCTAATTTATTAGAAAACCAACCAACAAGTCGTCGCTTTTTTGGCGTCTATCTCCAATGGTTTTACGCGCGTCTACAAGAACGATTTTCTGATCGTTTCAATTATATACAAGAATTAGTCATCGAAGCCACCAAGAAAGAGAAACAATTCATTCTACAAACTAAAGACGAAGCCTATGTGGTGGACCATCTGATCCTAGCAACGGGTCATTGGGAACATGAACGAACGTCAGAAGAAAGACAATTAAGTGAGTATGCGGCTGAGCATCACTTATTTTACCAAGGACCAGCTAATCCAGCCGATGTTGATTTATCGATGATCCCTGCCCAAGAACCGGTGTTTGTTCGGGGGTTAGGACTCTGTTTTTTCGATTATATCGGTTTGTTGACACAACAACGAGGCGGTCGCTTTGAAGAATTGGAAGGTCGATTGGTTTATCGTCCGTCGGGAGAAGAGCCTATCGTCTATTGTGGCTCTCGGCGAGGGTTACCTTACTATCCCCATGGACGCAACCAGAAAAAAGTTGGCGAGGTGGCACAGCCAGTTATTCTGACGCAAGAACGATTAAATACGTACTATCGGACCCAAAAACTGACTGGACAAGATTTCTTTGCGGACTTAAAAAAAGATCTCGAATTGTTCTATTATAAAAAAGTGATTGAGGAACATGGGTTGTCGATTGCTCTCAGCGAATTTCAAGAAGTCTTTCTTGGAGCTACAGAAAAGGAATGGCTGCAAAAATATCCTGCATTAGCAAACCATTTGTGGTCTTGGAACCTACTTGATCACTTGACCGACCACACGTTACCCTATCCACAAATGAGTCGGAGATATATCGAAGATCAAATCAATGAAGCGCAAAAAGGGAATGTGGACGGTCCATTGATTGCGACGTTGGATGCATTGAAAGATTGGCGAAACATGGTGCATCAAGCAATGCTATGGGAAGTTTTTTCTGCAAAAGAATATAAAGAAGTATTGTGGCAATGGTTCAATACGTTTGATGCTTTTTTTACTATTGGTCCGCCTTTACGAAGAACCCAGGAATTAGCAGCATTGATCGATGCAGGGATATTCCATTTGGTGGAACCTTCTTTTACTGTAGTAGGAAAGGACAAAGGATTTTACCTCGAACGAGAAGGGCTTACAAGTGACTACCTTATTGAGGCACGATTACCAAAAAATGACTTACGAACAACGAGAAATCCAGCCTTGATCAGTCTACGTGATGCCCAGGTCCTTCAGCCATTCCAGTTGCATGATCCAAGTGGCGATTTCGTTTCTGGTGCGGTAGCGATCGAACGAGAAAGTTCACGTGTGATCGATGCACATGGGGAAGTACAAAACAATTTGTATTGTATCGGCATCCCAACAGAAGGGGTAGAATGGTTAACGGCCTCCGTTCCGAGACCCCATGTCGATTTTTGGAACCTTAGACAAATCGATCGTATCGCACAACTGATTTTAGCTGAAGAATCATAAAAGAACGTTCCTTCAGGAGAGTGGGACATTAGTTCTCTCCCACCACCTAAAACCGAATAAACGGCGGGAACAGAAGTAACCTCTTCAGAAATAAGGCGCCATCCACAAAAATTTGAAGAACAATTTTCGTGGATGGCGCCTTATTTCTCGAGGCTAAACACTTCTGTCCCGACCTCTTGTAGGAACGTTCTTTTTGGATAGCACGAGGGAGATAGAAGAAACCTGACTGTGCTATTCGTCAGCTTCCATTTCTATCGTAACTTAAAAATGTGAGTTTTAGAAAAAACTTGTTAGAAATAAAAAAACCCAAAAAATTGAAGAACAATTTTTGGGTTTTTCGTTTTTGAAGCTGAATGCTTCAATCACTCGTTCTTATCGTGATACACGTTTTCTCATTGCTTTTTTACGATTTTCTTCAATCATTGCTTCTTTTTCGTCGATTGGGTCGATGACTGTTTTCTTCACAGAAGTTACTAAACCAGCCACAGCTGCTACAGTAGCCAAGCTACCTACTAAGATACCTGATACAAATTTTTTCATAATGATTCACCTCATTTATCTATTTGACACTTCTATTATGAAGCAAAACAAGGAAAAACGCTAGTCTTTCGTTTTTTTATTTGAAACCCTTTACAATAAATTCTTGAAAAAATTTACTAAATGTTTTATTATAAATTTACTAAATAAAATGAAAGAAGGTTTTGTCAAAAAAGTCCCTGTTTTCTGGTCATCACTTTTGTTAAAATAAATAACGAATATAATTATATGGATAAAGGAGTCTTAACATGACAATTTTAGTATTAGGCGGAGCAGGCTATATTGGTTCCCATGCCGTCGATCAATTAATTGAAAAGGGCTATGATGTAGCAGTCGTGGATAATCTTTTGACAGGCCATCGTCAAGCAGTTCATACTGATGCACGTTTTTATGAAGGAGATATTCGTGACAAAGAATTTCTACGCGGAGTTTTCCAAAAAGAAACGATTGAGGGCGTCTTGCACTTTGCAGCGAGCTCGTTAGTCGGTGAATCAGTTGAAAAACCCTTAGTCTACTTCAATAATAATGTTTATGGCATGCAAGTATTATTAGAAGTAATGCACGAGTTTGATGTGAAACGGATCGTCTTTTCTTCAACAGCTGCGACTTACGGTGAGCCAAAAGAATCGCCGATCACAGAGGAGTCACCAACGAATCCGAAAAATCCTTATGGCGAAAGCAAGTTGATGATGGAAAAAATGATGAAGTGGTGTGACGAAGCATATGGCATGCGTTATGTGGCTTTACGCTATTTTAATGTAGCAGGAGCTAAGAATGATGCGTCGATCGGCGAAGATCATACACCTGAAACTCATTTAGTACCGATCATTTTACAAGTGGCTTTAGGCCAACGAGAGTCATTAGCGATCTATGGCGATGATTATGATACCCCAGACGGAACATGCATCAGAGATTATGTACAAGTAGAAGATCTGATTGCTGCACATATTTTAGCTTTAGAATATTTAAAAGCTGGAAATGAAAGTAACTTCTTCAACTTGGGAAGTAATAAAGGTTATTCAGTCACAGAGATGCTAGAAGCAGCACGAGAAGTCACAGGCCGCGATATCCCTGCGAAAATCGCACCACGAAGAGCGGGTGATCCAAGTCGTTTAGTAGCTTCAAGTGAAAAAGCGAGAGCAATCCTTGGCTGGGCACCTGAATATACAGATGTGAAAGAAATCATCAAAACTGCTTGGGCATGGCATGAAAGCCATCCTAACGGGTATGAAAAGTAGGTGGAAGAAAATGACGATTAGTCAAACAATTGCAGATTTTGTCACACTAGCAATCGCGTCTGGTGGTTGGATGGAAATGGACCGTATCTACTTACAAAATCGTATTTTAGGTCTTATTGGCGAAGAAGCCGGCGACTCTTTTGAAGTACGTCCAGTGCAAGAAGAATCGGTCGATCTATTGAATCGTTTAGTTGAACAAGCAAAAGAAAATGGCTTGGTGACGGATGTAACAGCTGACCGAGAAATATTTGAGGCACAATTGATGGATTTCTTGACGCCACCACCTTCTGTTGTCAATGCTTTTTTTGCTCAACATTATTCAAAAAGTCCAGAAGAAGCGACGGATTATTTTTATCAGTTGAGCCGCAACAATGACTATATCAAAACACGAGCCATCGCAAAAAATATCGTGTATACTTATCCGTCTGAATACGGAGACTTGGAAATCACGATCAATCTATCTAAACCTGAAAAAGATCCAAAACAAATCGCTGCAGAAAGAAAAGCGGTGCATGTCGATTACCCATCGTGTATGTTATGTATGGAAAATGAAGGGTACAAAGGAAGATTGAATTACCCAGCACGAACCAATCATCGAATCATCCGAATGAACTTAGACGGAGAAAGTTGGGGATTTCAGTATTCGCCTTATGCCTACTACAATGAACACTCGATCATTTTATCAGAAGAACATCGACCAATGCGCATCACAAAAGACACGTTTGCTCGTTTGTTGAAGATCACTGAAGTCTTACCACACTATTTCGTGGGGTCAAATGCTGATTTGCCGATCGTTGGTGGATCGATCCTTTCACATGACCATTATCAAGCTGGACGTCACGAATTTCCGATGGCAAAAGCGCCGATGGAGAAATTGATCAAGCTAAGCGAGTATCCGCAGGTGATTGCAGGGATCGTCAAATGGCCGATGTCTGTGATCCGTTTACAGTCGCCCGATAAAGATTTATTAGTAGAAGCAGCGGATGCGGTCTTAAACAAATGGCAGAACTATTCAGATGAATCAGTATCAGTCATCGCCTATTCAGCAGATGGTACGCCACATCACACGATCACGCCGATTGCTCGTCGCAGAGATGATTACTTTGAAATCGACTTAGTATTGCGTGACAACAATGTGTCCGAAGAACATCCTGAAGGGATTTTCCATCCTCATCGTGATATCCAACATATCAAAAAAGAAAATATTGGCTTGATCGAAGTTATGGGGTTGGCCGTCTTGCCACCACGCTTAAAACCAGAATTGGAAGAAGTGAAGCAATATCTACTGGGTGAAGAAAATCAACTCGCGGACTATCATCGTGAATGGGCAGAACAGCTAAAACAAGCAAATCCTGATTTGACTGAAGAGACTGCGACAGTTGTTATCCAAAATGCTGTTGGGCAAGTCTTCGCCAGAGTTTTAGAAGATGCCGGCGTCTTCAAACGGGACGAACAAGGAAGAGCTGCGTTCTTGCGCTTTACTGAAACATTATAAGCATCGGTCAGTTACAGGAGGGGAAACGAATGGCCACAATCAAAGATATTGCTCAGTTGGCGGGAGTTTCTCCTGCCACTGTCTCAAGAGTGCTGAATTATGATGAGAAATTGTCAGTAGGCATGGAAACGAAACAAAAAATTTTTGAAGCAGCTGAACACTTGAATTATAAAAAACATCATAAGAATCTAGCCTCTGAAAAACAAACGATCAAATTGATCCAATGGTATGATACACAAGAAGAATTAGAAGATCTTTATTATCTTTCTATACGCTTAGGAATCGAAAAAAAAGCGGAGGAAGCGAATATTCGCCTGATCAAGGAAACCTGGGATGCCATTAGTGAGCAATCTGCAGATGGAACGATTGCTTTAGGAAAGTTTGACGAAGAGCAATTGAAAGAATTGAAACGTACGCAAGAAAACCTTTTACTTGTCGATTCAGATGGCACAAGATTTGGCATCGATTCTTTAGTCGTTGATTTTGAGTCGAGTCTTCGCTTAGTGATGGATCATTTCTTACAAGAAGAAGTCAAACAACTCGTGATGATAGCCGGAAAAGAGTACACGAAGCAACACCGAACACCGGTGACTGATCCTAGAACGGCAATTTTTCAAAAACTGATCAGTGAAGAAAAGAACCTCTCAGGAAAAATCATTGAAGCGGATTTTTCAGTGGAGGCAGGATATCAAGCTGTTCATGATTTTTTATTGCAAGAAAAGGAATTACCTGATGCGTTGTTTGCTGCGAATGATGCGTTAGCAATTGGTGCATTGAAGGCAATCAAAGAAGCAGGATTGACTATCCCGCAAGATATCTCAGTGATAGGCTTCAACGATATCAGTGTAGCAAAGTATGTCTCACCACCTCTCTCTACAGTTAAAGTGTACACCGAATGGATGGGGGAGTTGGCAGTTGAGACATTGAGCCAGTTGATCCATAGTACTGCACCGGTTTCAAGAAAAATCACGATCGCGACAGAACTAATTTTACGAGAATCAACAAAACAAGCCACGATCAAATAGACGATTATCAACCTAAGTAAAGGGGTGGAAATTTCAACAGCGGCGAGAGCCAAACTTGATTTTTCCTCCCCTTTTTTACCTCGAAGTATGCTACAATGATAAACGACATTAGAGTAGTAGAAGGGAACGGTCAAATGATTACATTAGGGATCGATACAGCAAATCAAACCTTAGCTGTTGGCGTATTGGAAGACGAAACAGTGTTAGGTCAAATCCAAATCAATAGAAAGAAAAATCATAGTCTGACATTGATGCCAGCGTTGGATCAATTGATCTCAGATTGCCAACTCACACCAGAACAAATCGATCGAATTGCTGTGTCAAGTGGTCCAGGCTCTTATACAGGATTGAGAATCGGTGTCACAACTGCCAAGACATTAGCCTATACTTTAAATAAAGAATTGGTGGGTGTTTCCAGTCTTGCTGTACTTGCAGCAAATTGCGTAGGAATCGAAGGAATCATTGTACCGATGTTTGATGCGAGAAGAAAAAATGTTTATGCTGGTGCCTATCGCTGGCATCATGGAACATTAGAAAACGTTCTAGAAGACACCCATATTGCTTTCGCAGAATTAACCGAAAAATTAAAACAAATGGATGGATCGATCACTTTTGTCGGTAGCGATTGCCACAAATTCAACTCAGAAATCGCTGAATCAATGCCTGATGCTAAGCGTAACTCCTTGCCACTTTGGGATATTCCTAGTGGAGTTGTCGTCGCGCAATTAGGGGCTTCAAGTAATCCGGTCAACGATATCCAAGCCTTTTTACCACGTTACTTAAAACGAGTGGAAGCAGAAGAAAAATGGTTGGAGACACATACGCCAGGAGAAGAAAGCTATGTTGAAAAAATTTAAAGCCTATCTACGGACCATGCTTCAAGAAAAAGCAGATTATCCAGAGAAAACGATCACTGTAGGCGAAAAGCAATTTCAAATACGGGAACTGACAGTTGATGATGTCAAGGCATTGTTAAGTATCGAACGGGAAGTTTATTTAGGGGAGTTACCTTGGACAAAAAGTGCATTTATCTCAGAGCTGACTTCCCCATTTATGACTTTATATTTAGGGATATTCGATCGAGAAGAATTATTCGGCTTTGTTGGATCTAGAGTATTAGGACTCGATTGCCATCTCACGAACATTGCGGTCAGTCCCAGTTACCAACGGCAGCGTGTCGGCACCTATTTAATCAACGAGATCGAGACATTCGCACGGATGAATCAATGCGAGACCATGTCATTAGAAGTACGGATCAGTAATCAGAATGCCCAACGCTTATACAGAAAACTAGGTTTCCA
The DNA here is from genome assembly GCF_015556925.1 of Enterococcus sp. 1001283B150225_161107_E12. Taxonomy (NCBI): domain Bacteria; kingdom Bacillati; phylum Bacillota; class Bacilli; order Lactobacillales; family Enterococcaceae; genus Enterococcus; species Enterococcus sp. 1001283B150225_161107_E12. The sequence goes on from NZ_JADNNI010000021.1 coordinate 41,958, forward strand.
ATCAAGAAAAGTAAAAAAAGGGTATTATACAGAAACGAATGAAGATGCCTTAGATATGGTAAAACTATTAAAAGAAGAGTGAAATAAAGTGATTGAAGAAAAAACAGCTTTCAAGGATACAAAATTAGCTCAAGCGCTTTGGCAAGTCAGTGACGATGCTTTTTTAAATGGATCACCTTGGACAAAAGAGCAATTTTTGTCTGATATCCAACAACCGCAAACCAATTATTTAGTCCTTAATCAGGCAGATGAAATCATTGGCTTTATTGGATATGCCAAAGTACTTGATGAAGTAGAAGTGACGAATCTTGCAGTTCTGACTGCTGAACAACACAAAGGTGTAGCAAGACAATTATTACAAGAGATGCTGCAACGAGAAAAAGCTAACCAAGCGCATAGTGTTTTTTTAGAAGTACGACAGTCAAATATTGCTGCCCAACACCTTTACGAATCAGAAAAATTCCGCCAAGTAGGTAAACGAAAAGCCTACTATCATGATCCGGTCGAAGATGCGGTCATCATGTGTACAAAGCTAAAAACAGAGGTGATGAAACCATGAACGAAAAACAAACAGAATTGATTTTAGCAATCGAGTCAAGCTGTGATGAAACAAGCGTAGCGGTCGTGAAAGATGGTCAAGAAATCTTATCGAATATCGTTGCCTCTCAAATCAACAGCCATAAACGCTTTGGCGGGATCGTACCTGAAGTGGCCAGTCGCCATCATGTAGAGCAAATTACTTTATGTCTCGAAGAAGCGTTGGTGGAAGCAGGCGTGACTGCTGAACAACTTACCGCGGTTGCTGTCACAGAAGGACCTGGTCTTGTAGGGGCATTACTCATTGGTATTTCAGCAGCAAAGGCTTTTGCTTGGGCAAATCATCTACCATTGATCCCAGTGAATCATATGGCAGGACATATTTACTCCGCCCGCTTCGAAAAAGCGTATGAATTTCCATTAATGGCGTTGTTGGTCAGCGGAGGACACACGGAGTTAGTTTATATGGAAGAAGATGGCGCTTATGAGATCATCGGTGAAACAAGAGACGATGCCGCTGGAGAAGCCTACGATAAAGTAGGACGTGTTTTAGGATTGAGCTATCCAAGTGGAAAAGAAATCGATGAATTAGCCCATCAAGGTAAAGATGCCTATCACTTTCCTCGGGCAATGCTTCGTGAAGATAACTATGATTTTAGTTTCAGTGGCTTAAAAAGTGCATTTATCAATTTAGTCCACAACGCGGAGCAACGAGGGGAAGAATTGGATCGAGCAGACCTTGCTGCAAGTTTCCAAGCCAGTGTTGTGGAAGTCTTGGTAACAAAAACGATACGTGCTTGCAAGAGTTATCCGGTGAAGCAATTGATCCTTGCAGGTGGCGTTGCTGCCAATCAAGGACTAAGAGAAAGCTTGAAAGCAAGTTTAGCCACAGAATTACCTGAATTGGAACTGATCGTACCACCATTACGCCTTTGTGGGGACAATGCGGCAATGATCGGTGCCGCTGCATCCGTCGAATGGCGAAAAGGACATCTTGCTGATTATCGACTGAACGCAGAACCAGGTTTAGTGTTAGGTGAGCCAATAGAAAATGTCAGGTAAATTACCTGACATTCATCTAAGAAATTTGAATGCAAAAAAGATTATATGGATATAATCTAGGTTATTATAAGTATAGTTATGGAATTGGAGACTTCTCCTTTTCCATACACTTAGCATTGACAAGGCTGAAAGGCCCAAAAAACTTAAATTAACTCAGGTTATATAAATTGTGTCAGTTAATTCTATGTGATAGTATAGGAACTGTAGAAAATAAAAAGGATAATGTTATTTTCTATAGTGTTTAAACTGAAGGTTGAAAGCCTTCACAATTCAATGCAAAGGAGGTCGAATGGATGAAAAAGTTTGTCGGATATTTAGTTGTATTTTTCACTGCATTATTGTTCACTGTCCCTGTAGATGCCGCTGGCGCGATTTCTGCGAATGAGCAACAGATCCTAGACTTGTTGAAAGCACCAGTAAGTGTTCAAGGAAAAGAATTCACTGTCCCTGATACTTACATTACACAAGCCGAAAACCATTTGAAACAAAATGATTTAACGGATGCACAAGTAGAAACTGCCGTTACAGGTATTCAAAATGTGCGTAATCTGTTAGGTTCAGTAACAATAGATATGACAGGAGTCAACACGCTTGATGATTTGATCCGTGCTTTACCACGGGATGTCATCATGCAAATCCAACAAGAGGTAACGAGAGTTGCTGACGCGTTGGGATTAGTTGTACTAAGTTGGAATGGTAGCAACATCCAAATCGGTGCGAAAAACGCTGATGGAACAACATCACCAGCTTTTAGTACTAGTTCTCCAATTAAACAAACAGGTGGTAACTATACCGCTAGTGCAATGGCAATTGCTTCATTACTATTAGTCGCAGCAGGTGCGGTTGTAGTAGGAAGAAAGACAAAGATTGCGTAAAAAGCGCAAGCTGCTTAAGAGACTAGGGGCAATGCTTTTTGTCCCTGTCTTTTTTTTGGCAGCTGGTTATTCTCTAATGTACGTCATAGGAAGACCTGTCATTCATTTTGCCACTTCTTCTTTAAATTTGTTTTTACTTTCAGATGTCCCAACATTCGAAACGCAAGAACAAAGCTTTGAAGCTGTAAAAGAAGAAGATGTCGCTAAAGATGAGAACAATGAACTGGCATCTAGCAGTATCGCTTACCCCAGAGGTGGCGAACGTTATGGTGATATCATGGTGGATTCTTTAGATCTGAATGTGCCTTTGTATTTTGGAGATACCGATGAGATATTAAGAAAAGGTGCCGGACAATATATGGGTTCTGTCTACATAGGTGAGACTGGAACGTCACTAGTCGGTGGGCACAATGTTGATGGGTTTGGTAAGCTAAGCGGTATTCAAACAAATGATATCGTGACAGCTAAGACGACCTATGCGAATTACCGCTATCAAGTAAAAGAAATGGTGATTCGTCATAAAGATGATCCGGAAATCAATGAATTGATCAGTCAAAAAGATAAACCAATACTGCTTCTTTATACATGCTATCCTGTTGATAGTTTAGGCATGACGGATGAACGACTTTTTGTTATCTGTGAGTTAGTTGAAGGTCCGTTGATCAATCCTAATAAATAGGAGGAAATCATGAGTACGCAAAAATTCATGCAAAAAGGGTCTCGTTGGCTACTTACTTTTATTTGTTCTTTGAGTTTGTTTGCCGGCATGACGTTAGTTGTATTGAGACTAACGTTGTTCAACCAACAGTTTATGGAAAAAGCCATGGAAGAAGCCAATTATTCAGAAACGATCACCTCTGAGATCAATCAAAGAATCAGCGATCTAGGTCGAGGAAGCAATATTCCTGCAGATGTATTGGCAGACACTGTTCCTCAAGCTTATGTACAATCGAATGTTGAACACTATATTCGCACCATTTATACAGACATTCCTTTTTTGATTGAACGGACAGAGGATGTAGACAAAATCATCCAGAAAAAAGTCGAAGACTATGCGAAAGAAAACAATTATGAAATCAATGCAGAAACGCAACAATCGATTGATAATCTAAAAAAATCTGCCATCGAAACCTATAGTGAATATATTGAGATCCCTTATCTTTTGACCTATGGGAAGCAAGTGATGGGGTATAAAAGAACGCTGACCTTATTGATCTTCTTTACAATGACAGTTTCTGCATTATTAGTGATTGCGATCATTGCAATCGACACACGTTTTTTCCATCGTGCGTTACGCTATTTAAGTTATGCAGTGGGGGGCGCTGGTTTAATGCTTTTAGCGTTACCTCTTTTTGTGTACCTTTCCAAAATGGTCGAGCGTATCGGCATCAATTCAAAGTCGCTCTATCATTTTTTAACTACGTATCTAAGCAACTTTATTGTAACATTTATCCAATGGGGAATCGTGCTCATAATTTGTAGTTTCATCATCTGGATGTTGAGCGAATTATTAAGAAGACGAAAAGTTAAGAAAAGATATTAACGATAGAAAGTGGAGAAAACATGGAAGAAACGATTAGTCTAGGAGAATTATTTGAGATTTTAAGAAAGCGTTGGTTGCTGATTCTTGCGACCACGCTTGCCGGATTTGCATTAGCTGCTGGAGTCACGTTCTTTTTGATCACACCTAAATACAGTTCATCAGCTGAGATGATCGTTCAGTCAAAAGCAGAAAATACGAATACGAATCTACAAGATGTCAACGCTAACGTATTGTTGATCAATACTTATAAAGATATGATTTTAGGCGATGTTGTCATCAATGATGTTCAAAGAGAACTTGAACAAAATTATGGACAAAGTCTTACAAAGGGTGAGTTGAAATCGGTGATCAGTGTCAATCAATCACAAAACTCACAAATGTTCCAAATCGTTGCAACTGTCGATAATCCAGATCATGCGACGGATATCGCCAACGTTACAGCACAAGTATTCCAATCAAAAGCAACGGACGTATTGAATGTCAATAAAGTGACGATCACTTCTGCAGCACAAAGCAATCCTACACCTGTTTCACCAAATAACATGTTGAACGTAGTTATCGGTGGGTTGCTTGGCTTGATGATTGGAGTCGGATTAGCCTTTCTTCTAGAGTTGTTAGATAAAACAGTCAAAGATGAGCGTTTTGTCACAGAAGAATTAGGATTGCCGATTCTTGGAGACGTCAATGAAATGACGAAGAAAGAACTTGAAAACGGCCGTATGTTTCAACCAGCAGAAGTCGAAACGATTGAAACAACAGAACAAAGAGAAAGCCGTCGTTCACGAAAACGTGTATAAGGAGAAGTATTTATGAAGAAAAACACTATTTTACCTGTTTCACTCCTCAGCATTACCGATAAAAATGCCATGGTTTCCGAACAATATCGGACGATTCGTTCAAATATCCAATTTGCTTCTGTCGATCGTGAATTGAAGACGATGGTCGTGACTTCATCTGGTCCAGGTGAAGGAAAATCAACAACAGCTGCTAACTTAGCTGTCGTATTCGCAAATAGTGGCAAACGAGTTTTGCTGGTGGATGCTGATTTGAGAAAACCAAGTGTAGCATTGACTTTTCAATTGCCAAATGTCAATGGATTAAGTAATTTTTTAGGCGATCGTGAAGGAAGACCGGAATCATATTATCATACCAGTTCCGTCGAAAATCTTTGGGTCATGACAAGTGGACCAAAACCACCGAATCCATCAGAACTACTTGATTCGAAACGAATGGAAGAAGTGATCGAACAACTAAAAGCAGTATTTGATTTGATCATTTTTGATTTACCTCCCATTGCAACAGTCACTGATGCTCAAATCTTAGCCGCAAAAACAGATGGGACACTTTTAGTCGTCCGAGAACGCAAAACAATGAAACAAGAATTAATCAAAGCGAAAGAACTGCTATCCATTGCACAAGCAACGATTTTAGGTGTTGTTTACAATGGTGCGAAGAAGAATGCAGATTTTAATTATTATTACTATTGATGAGGAAGTGAGCAAAAATGATTGATTTACATTGTCATATTTTACCTGGTATAGATGACGGACCAAAAACGGTTAAAGAATCGATCGCCATGGCAGAAGAAGCTGTTCGACAAGGAATCACCCACATTTTATGCACCCCTCATCACAATCAACGTTTCACCAATGAAAAAGCAGATGTATTACTAGCTGTCGAAGACTTGCAAAAAGAACTCGATCGACAGTCCATCCCCCTAACTTTATTTGAAGGACAAGAAGTTCGAATAAAAAGAAATCTAATAGATGAAATTAAAAGTGACAAGATTCTTTTTGCAGATGTTACCGATCGCTATTTGCTAGCTGAGCTACCAACAAACAGCATTCCCGAATACACAGAAAGTTTGTTTTATGAATTACGTCAGATGGGGATCGTACCAATCATTGTCCATCCTGAGCGGAACCGTGGTTTTCAAGAAAGTCCTAATCTATTATTACCCTACTTGAATATGGGCTGTTTGGCGCAGTTGACTGCACCAAGTATTGCAGGAGTTTATGGCAAACAGATCAAGAAGTTAAGTGAAGAACTGGTTCAACATCGGCTTGTCCAGATGATCGCCTCAGATGCCCATAGTCGAAAAGATCGGGATTTTTATATGGAGAAAGCCTATAGTATCGTAGAGAAAAAATTTGGACCAAGAGTTATCGAAGAAATGGATCAAGTAACAAGAGACATCATCAATGGGGAGCAAGTGCATGCAAAAGATTTTCGACCTATTGTATAAAAGTTTTAGGGGGCGCAGGGGTTGTTTGAACTTACTAGAAGAAGAAAAGTAATCATTTTAGTTTTGGTTGATAGTTTGTTATTAGGCATCTCTATATTATCAAGCTATTATTTTATGACACCATTTGTTGGTATCGATCAAGATTATTTAGCCGTGAATTTAGGCGTATCACTAATTTTTTATATTGGATATGGCATGCTGTTCAAAACATTCACGCGAATCAATCGATATACGAATTTAAATGAGATGGCAGCTATTTTTTCAGCCATTACTTGTACCGTTATTTCATCATTTATCATTCAATATTTGTTTATGCAAAAAATCAGCCTTAGATTACAATTATTAACTTACATCTTATCTATGTTTCTCATCATCAGCAGTCGTTTATTCTGGCGTATATATATCGAACATAAAGCACAGCGTCAAGAATCGCCACTAAACAAACACAGAACACTGATCATCGGAGCTGGCGAAGGCGGACGTATCCTATGCAATAGTATTCTTAGTTCAAAAGCAATCAACGATTTAGAAGTGATTGGCTTTGTGGATGATGATCCAAACAAATATAAAACATATTTATCTGGGATAAAAGTCGTAGGGAATACCAAGGACTTACCAAGATTGATCGACGAATTGTCGATTGACATGGTAACGATCGCGATACCTTCCTTGCCACGAAAAAGAATTCGTGAAATTTTCCATCTTATCGAATCAAAAGAAGTCAAGATGAATACTATGCCTTCGATTGAAGAAATCGCATCAGGAAAAATCAATGTTTCTCGCTTGAAAGAAATCGACGTAGTCGACTTGTTAGGACGAGAAGAAGTCAAATTAGATTTAGACAAACTAAAATCACACATCTCAGAAAAAGTCATACTTGTTACCGGAGCTGGAGGCTCTATTGGTTCAGAAATTTGTCGTCAAGTACTTGCTTTTTCGCCAAAAAAATTACTCTTATTAGGACATGGTGAAAACTCGATTTATTTGATTCATCGCGAACTATCAGGAGATCCCACTTATAATAAAACAGAAATCATTCCAATTATTGCTGATATCCAAGACCGTGAAAAGATCTTCCATATCATGAAAGAACATCAGCCAGATATCGTCTATCATGCAGCAGCACATAAACATGTACCGTTGATGGAATATAACCCAAGAGAAGCAGTAAAAAACAATATCAAAGGAACAAAAAACGTAGCTGAGGCTGCCAAAGAAGCGAATGTCAAAAACTTTGTAATGGTTTCCACAGATAAAGCAAATAACCCACCAAATGTAATGGGAGCCACCAAACGAATCGCAGAAATGATCGTGACAGGCTTGAATGGAGAAAACTGTACCAAGTTTTCGGCTGTAAGATTTGGTAATGTATTAGGCTCCCGCGGAAGCGTGATCCCTGTTTTTCGAGAACAGATCGCAAAAGGCGGACCAATCACGATCACCGACTTTCGGATGACCCGTTACTTTATGACGATCCCAGAAGCAAGCCGTTTAGTCATCCAATCGAGTGCATTAGCCAAAGGTGGCGAAATCTTTGTCTTAGATATGAGTGAACCAGTTAAAATCTTAGATCTTGCACGAAATATGATCCGCTTGAGTGGATACACTGAAGAAGAAATCGAAATCGTCGAAACAGGCATTCGACCTGGCGAAAAATTGTATGAAGAACTGTTATTGGACAAAGAACGAAATGATGAACAGGTGTATGAGAAGATTTTTGTCGGGAATATCAAAGGCTATCCGATTCAAGAAGTGATGCAATTTGTAAATAATTTATCTGATGATGATAAGCAACTAGCGAAGGAAGTCGTGGCATTTGCAAGAGCTTCGAGTAAGTAGGGGGAGTGTCATGAAAGCAATAATTGTTGGTGCTGGAGGATTCGGTAAAGAACTCGCCTTTTTATTAAGTAGACAGTCTGAATACGAGTTAATTGGATTTGTTGATGATGTCAAGACGGTAGATGAAAAGATTGTTGGAATACCAGTGCTAGGAAAAATAGAATTATTAACAAAAATGGAACTAAAGATTGCTGTATTTATAGGAATTGCTAATCCGCGTATTAAGGAAAAAATTTTTTTGGAATTGAAAGGTAATAATAATCTGACATTTCCAAATCTGATTGATGCTACTGCTTTAGTAGGATTGAATGTACAACTAGGTATAGGGAACATTTTGATGCCTTACACAACTTATACAGCCGATATAACAATAGGTAATTTCAATATGTTCAATATCTATTCAACAATTGGGCATGATTCAAAGATAGGAAACTATAATTCAATCTATCCAAATGTAAATCTGTCTGGTTATGCACTATTAGGCAATCGAAATGAAATCGGAGTCGGAACTAAAGTGATACCAGAAGTCTCGATTGGCCAAGGAAATATTATAGGCGCAGGAAGTGTAGTTGTTAAGGATATTCATAACAATACAAAAAGTGTGGGAGTGCCTGCAAAAATAATAGAAAGTTGGGATTAAGATGGAAAATGAACGAATACTCCTAGCATCACCACATATGAGTGATGAAGGATACGAACAAGAATATGTCAAGGAGGCATTCGACACCAACTGGGTTGCTCCGCTTGGTGCAAATGTCAATAACTTTGAAAAAGAATTGGCTGAGTATGTAGGGATTGACCATGCGGCTGCATTGACTTCAGGTACAGCAGCCATCCATTTAGCATTAAAAGCAGCTGGGGTTGGACAAGATGATATTGTGATTTGTCAATCATTAACATTTTCAGCTACTGTAAACCCTATCGTCTATCAAGGTGCAAAACCAGTGTTTGTAGATAGTGATAATGAAACTTGGAATATGGACCCTGAACAACTTAGAATCGCTTTAGAGAAATATCCTGAAGCAAAAGCAGTAGTTGTCGTTCATTTATACGGTTTATCTGCAAATTTAGATGAAATCATCAAGATATGTAAAGAATATCAAGTGACATTGATCGAAGATGCGGCAGAGTCACTAGGTACAACATATAAAGGTCAATATACAGGCACATTTGGGGAATATGGTATCTATTCTTTTAATGGAAATAAAATCATTACCACATCTGGTGGAGGAATGGCTGTTTCAAATAATCCTGAACGAATTGAAAAGATTCGATTTTGGTCAACACAATCCCGGGAACAAGCACGCCATTATCAACATAATGAAATAGGCTATAACTATCGTATGAGCAATATTGTAGCAGGGATCGGCAGAGGACAGCTAAAAGTCTTGTCAGACCGAATCAACAAGAAACGATATATTTATGATTACTATAAACGTGAACTATCTGACATTGCTTCCATTTCCTTCATGCCTGAAAATGAATGGAATCAACCTAATTATTGGCTAAGTGTGATTTTGCTTTCAGATGTGGATACGAATATGCTTATGGATGAATTGGATAAAGCAAATATCGAAGCACGTCCTGTCTGGAAACCAATGCACCTACAACCAATTTTTGCAGAATATGATTATGTTGGAAATAATGTTGCTGAAACATTATTTAATACTGGTGTGTGTTTGCCATCAGATACGAAGATGACAGATGAAGATTTGTCTCGAGTCGTGAAAACAATAAAGCGAGTGTTGCAACATGAATAATAAAAGCGTATATCAGAAATGGGGAAAAAGAGCATTAGATATATGTTTCTCAGCTCTTGCTCTTGTTGTCTTATCGCCTGTTCTTTTAATCGTAGCTCTTTTAGTAAAAATTAAATTGGGCTCTCCAATCATATTTAAGCAAGATCGACCTGGAAAAGATGAAGTCATTTTTTCCATGTATAAATTTCGTACAATGACGGATGCAAAAGATGCAAATGGAAATTACTTACCTGATAATGTTCGGTTAACGAAATTTGGACAATTACTACGAGCAACCAGTTTAGACGAATTACCTGAACTTTGGAATATCTTAAAAGGGGATATGTCCTTTGTGGGTCCAAGACCTTTATTAGTTGAATATTTGCCTTTATATAATGAGAATCAAAGAAAACGTCATAGCGTCCGCCCAGGATTGACTGGATTAGCGCAAGTCAAGGGTAGGAATGCGATTAGTTGGGGAGAGAAGTTTGAGTATGATGTAAAATATCAAAGAAAAATTTCTTTATGGTTTGATATTTTAATAATTATGACAACGATAAAAAAAGTAATTATTAAAGAAGGAATTCTAAATGAAAATCAAGATATGGTGGTATATAAATTTGATGGCAATGATAAAGAGGAATTAAAATGAAAAAAATAATGATATTAACTAATAGTGATTTTGGTTTGTATAAGTTCCGTAAAGAACTTATTGTTGAGTTGCTTAAACATTATAAAGTATACATTTCTGTACCCGACGGAAAATTCATTAAATATTTCAGACAAATAGGGTGCACAGTATACTGTACACCAATTGATCGGAGAGGTAAAAATCCAATTAAGGATTTTTTACTTTTAAATCATTATACAAAAATATTAAAGAAAGAGAAACCAGATTGTGTATTAACATATACAATTAAACCTAATATTTATGGTGGACTTGTGTGTAAAATATTGAAAATCAAATATTTTGTTAATATTACAGGATTAGGTTCAGCATTAGAAAATAAATCCACTTTATCACATATTTTATTCAAAATATATAAAAATGTATTAGATAGTTCAGAAGTTGTTTTTTTTCAAAATAAATCAAATCAGATAAAGATAAATAAGAGTATAAAAAATTCAGTTAAACAAGTTCTATTACCAGGTTCAGGTGTAAATTTAGAAGAATATTCTTTTATAAACTATCCTAAAAATAGTGGCGAAACAAATTATATTTATGTTGGTAGAATTATGGAATCAAAAGGGGTAAATGAATTATTAGAGGCTTTTAAACTTTTAAAGAATAAGTATGTGAATGTTAGTTTAACATTCATTGGAAATTTTGAAGAAGACTTCGATAAAAAACAATTTAATGATTTATACAAAAAAGGAATTATAAACTATATGGGTATAAAAGAGGACATAAGAAGATTTTATAAAGAATCTAATGTAATTGTAAATCCATCTCATCATGAAGGTATGTCAAATGTATTATTAGAAGCTGCCAGTTCTGGAAGACCGATGATTGCAAGTAATATTCCTGGCTGCAAAGAGATTGTAAAAAATGATTATAACGGTTACCTATTTGATACTAAGGAAGTTCAAAGTTTGTTTTTAGCATTAGAAAAATTTCATCTCTTATCGCATGAAAAAAAATTAAAAATGGGGAAAAATGCGAACAATTATGTTACAAAATATTTTAATAGAAATATTATTATTGATACTTATCTTAATGAAATTAAGGAGAAATAAGAATGATAGATATTTATGAAAAAATAACTTCAAAAAAAGAAACGATATCTGTAGTTGGCTTGGGCTATGTAGGTATGCCAATAGCAGTAGCTTTTGCAAAAAAAGTAAATGTTATTGGTTTTGATTTAAATATAGATAAAATACAGCTTTACAAAAAAGGAATTGATCCTACTAAAGAAGTTGGAAATTCTGAAATAAAAAAAACTAACGTTGAATTTACAAGTAACCCCCTAGATTTAAAAAAAGCAAAATTTCATATTGTAGCAGTTCCCACACCAATTAATACAGACCATACTCCAGATTTATCTCCTATAAAATTAGCAAGCGAAATTGTTGGTCAAAATTTAGTTAGAGGTTCTATAGTCGTATTTGAATCTACTGTCTATCCCGGTGTAACAGAAGAAGTTTGTATCCCTATACTTGAAAAAGAATCTGGACTAAAATGTGGACTTGACTTCAAAGTAGGATATTCTCCTGAAAGAATAAATCCTGGAGACAAAGAACATAAACTTGAAAACATAGTTAAAGTAATATCAGGTATTGATGAAGAATCTTCAAATATAATTAAAAGAATATATGAACTCGTAGTAGATGTAGGTGTATATAAAGCACCTACAATAAAAGTAGCAGAAGCTGCAAAAGTAATTGAGAATTCTCAAAGAGACATAAACATTGCTTTTATGAATGAGCTCTCAATAATATTTGGTAAAATGGGAATTGATACAAAAGAGGTTTTAAAAGCAGCAAGTACAAAATGGAATTTTTTAAATTTTAATCCTGGACTCGTTGGTGGGCATTGTATTGGTGTAGATCCTTACTATTTAACGTATAAAGCTGAACAATTTGGATATCACTCACAAGTTATTTTGGCCGGAAGACGAATTAATGATGAAATGGGAAAAGTTATAGCTGAAAATGCAATTAAATTAATGATAAAAAATGGTAAGGATGTTTCTAAAGCTAAAATTGGAATTTTTGGATTTACTTTTAAAGAAAACTGTCCAGATACTCGAAATACTAAGGTGATAGATATAGTAAATGAATTGAAAGAGTATATGATAGATGTATTAGTATTTGATCCAGAAGCAGATCAATCAGAAGCAAAAAATATTTATGGAATTGAATTATGTAATGAAAATCAAATGTTTGACTTGGACTTAATTATAGTCGCAGTAAACCATGAATTTTTTGTAAATAAATCAAACGAATATTGGTTTGAAAAACTTAAAGGTAAAAATATCATAATGGATGTTAAAGGTATATTAAATAAAGAGACAATGGAACAAAATAAGGTGGCTTATTGGAGGTTATAAAATGGAGAATAGTGATGTATTTTTTCCGGAAAATAGTAAATTTTTAGTTACAGGTGGAGCTGGTTTTGTAGGTAGCAATCTGTGCGAAGCTATTTTAAATCTAGGGTACAAAGTTCGATGCTTAGACAACTTATCCACAGGATTCTATGAAAATATTAAACCATTGCTTGATAAAAATAATTTTGAGTTTATTGAAGGATCAATTACAGATTTTAATATTTGTGAAAATGCTTGTAAAGATGTAGATTATGTCTTACATCAAGCCGCTTGGGGAAGCGTACCAAGAAGTATTAAGATGCCATTGTATTATGAGGAAGTTAATATTAAAGGTACTCTAAATATGATGGAAGCAGCTGTAAAAAACAATGTTAAAAAATTCGTTTATGCGTCAAGTTCTTCAGTATATGGGGATAGCTCAACAATGCCTAAAACAGAAGGCAGTGAAGGTAATTTGCTTTCTCCTTATGCTTTAACAAAAAGAACTAATGAATACTATGGTAAACTGTATTCAGATTTGTATGGGCTAGATACCTATGGACTGCGTTATTTTAATGTGTTTGGGAGAAGACAAAATCCAGAGGGAGATTACGCTGCTGTTATACCGAAGTTTATAAAAGGGCTTATTGAAGACGAAGCACCAATAATAAATGGTGATGGTACACAAAGTCGTGATTTCACGTATATAGATAATGTCATTGAAGCTAATTTAAAAGCTTGTGCAGCCTCAACTGTCTATTCTGGAGAATCATTCAATATAGCTTTCGGACAACAAAAATCATTATTGTTAGTATATGAAACACTATGTAATCTTTTGAATAAAAACATCTCTCCTAATTTTGGACCAGAGAGAAAAGGAGATATTAAGCATAGCCACGCTGACATTAGTAAAGCAAGAATGATGTTGAATTACAGTCCAAAATGGAGTTTTGAGCAAGGGATCGAAGCTTCACTAAAATGGTATATGGAGTATTACAATGAAAAAAATTAGTATATATGTTAGGAATTCACAGATAACACCATCTAGTTATTATAGGATAATTCAGTATGTTAGTGACTTAAGTAAATATTACGATATCAGTATAAAAGAAGGTGTAGATAGCGCTTTTTATAGTAAAATTTTAAGCAATAAAAAACTCAAAAAAAAAATTTTACTACCTTTTTTTTATTTTATATTGCAAATGAACTTGTTCAAAAATTTAATGAAAGACATTTTTTCGTATAAACCAAACATTATTTTTATATCTAAAACTTTTAGTCCAAAATATACTCTCCTCTTAAATAAATTTTTGATATTAATCTTAACAAAAAGAAGCCAAATTATTTGGGATTTTGACGATGATATAATCAATTCTAAAGAGATTTCTTATTTTCAAAAAGAAATTCTATTAAGAAGATCTAGTAAAATAATTGTTACACACAATTTGTTAAAAAATACTGTACCTAAAAATTTTCAAAATAAAGTAGTTAAACTTCCAACTACAGACGGAAGTTTAATATTTAAAGATACGGATAATGTAAAGAATATAAGATTAGGTATTTACAATGAAAAAATCAATATTGTATGGGTAGGCACTCATTATAACTTGTCTAATTTGAATATACTAGCACCCAGCATTGATAAACTTGCTAGAAATAATCAATCAAAAAAAATAAACCTAATTGTAATTTGCAATAAAAAATACAATTATAATTTTAAGTATGCAAACTTAATTAATAAACGTTGGAAACGTGAGGAAGTAAAAAAAATTTTATTAAAAGCTCATATAGGTGTAATGCCGCTTGAGGAGAACGAATATAATAGCAAAAAAGGTGGATTTAAAATTATACAATATCTATCGTCGGGGATTCCGATAATTGCTTCTAATGTAGGAATAAACAAAGATATTGTAGGTGATGATTCAGGTTATGTTGTGAATGATGATTGGGAGAGCCCTTTACAAAAGCTTGCTTTTGATAAAGCTAATTGGGAAAATAAATCGGAAAGTGCAATCATTAGATATAATCTACATTATTCATACGATAATAACTTGTCTAAACTATTAAGACTATTTGAGGTAAGCTAATATGGTAATATTTTTTTTAACATTGTTTATATTATCTTTATTATTTTCAAAGCTATTTATAGGTGAAATATTTACTCCTTTTTCAATATTTTTATGTAATTATTTTCTGTGTTTAACATTATTTTTTGGTAGTTCTTTTGTGAATAAAGATATTTCTCATTCAGGTTGGTTAATATTAAGCATATCTTTAGTAGTTTTTGTACTTGGCAACATATTATATATATCTATGCCTAAAAAAAAGAAAGAATTCAGAGGATATAACCAAGACAAAATAAGATCTATTTTATTTAAATTCAGCCAAGTAACCTTTATTTTAAGTTTATTGGGTTTCATATCTTATTTAATTGTTATACAACAAAAAGTTGGATTGTTGAATACAATTTCAGATCCTAATTTACTAAATTTAGCAATTAGTGAAGATACTATATCTATAAATATGATTAGTTTGATCTTTTTTAAACTTAGCTTCCCGAATTCAGGAATATTACTTCTTCAATATCTTGAATTTGGAAAGAGTAAAAAAATATTATTTTACTGGATTATTTCTGTTCTGGTTAACATCTCAGTAAAAAGAAATGTTTTGTTTTATATCGTAATATATAATTTAGTTATTTACTTATTTAATAACGCGAATAAGAAAAAAAGTATATTAAAAATAAAAGAATTAGTGCTTCTATCAATCAGTTCGTTCGGAAGTATATATATATTCCAGTTTTTACAAAAAAAATTGAATAAAGAGTCTTTACTTTTTAAACCTGAAATATTTTTTATTCCAATTTCCACAAGTTTTGCTACTAGTTTATTGTATTATATTGGAAATCCAATATCGTTTTCAATATATATGTCTGATATATCTGATTACAGTAAACAAGTTCCCTTTTTAGGAATAACATTTCGATTTGTATATAAAATAATATACGGACTTTTTGGGAAAACCTATGATGACTCTTTTTTAGCTTTAAAATTTGTAAACACTCCGTACCCGTTTAACACTACTTTTTCACAATATTATATTTATTTAGAAGGTGGGATATTATGGCTTATAGTATTTTATTTTCTGTTAGGATTTTTTTCAATACGTAGTTATTTATTATTCATTCAAAGAAAAGACTATATCTCGCTAGTTAATCTAAGTTTTATTTTAGTTTTTATGATATTTAGTATTAGAGAGTATTTACCGATACTATTAGATTTTTGGGTATTTCTATTCTATTTATTCTCGTTAACTACAATAATAAAAAGAAAGTGTAGAATTTAAATGAAGATATTACTTATAACAGCTGCATTCCCTCCAGTTGGAGGGTCGCATATGCAAAGAATGCTAAATCTCGCTAATTATCTAATTGAAGATGGTCATGAAGTAAATGTTATAGCATATAAACCGAGTGATGACTACCCAAATATAGATATTAATAGCATTAAGGATGTGTCAAAAAGAATCAAAATATGGTACGTACAAGAAGGTTTTTTGCATAGGAAAATAAGAAATAAAGTAGTAATTAGTCAATCTAATGACTTAAATAAATCAAAAACTAAAAAATTCAAAAAAGTATTATTTAATTATAGAAAAAAAATGTTAATACCGGATCCTTTAATAGATTGGTTACCTGAAGTAATTAAGTATGAAAAACGGTTTAAAATAGTTGAACAAATAAAACCGGATTTGATTATTAGTAGCTCAATGCCTAATACGGCTCATATTATTGGGTATCAACTTTCAAAAAAATATAAAGTACCTCTGATGATGGACTATGGTGATCCATGGACTTATGAGGTGTCAATCGAAAGAGGAATAGTACGCCGAAATATAGATTATTTTATAGAATCAAGAATAATTAAGCATTCCCAAATGATTACTGTGGCAACAGAAAATACAAGAATGTTATATATAAATAAATTTAAAGTACCTGAAAGTAAAATTAGTACATTTATGATGGGGTATATTCCTACACAAAAGCTAATTGCTAATAAAGAAACCTCATACTCGCCTAAAATTTCTTTCATTTATGGAGGTATGCTAAATCCAATTCATAGAAACCCAATCCCATTTATTGAGGCTATAAATAATTTTAGTAGTTTTGATGTTGAATGTAAATTTCGGACAAATGTATCTAAAGATTTGATAGAAAAATTTACAAATACTAAATCTTTAGTTCGTGTGGAACCGTTAATTCCTTTTGATCAGTTTATAGAAGAATTATATGCTGCAGATGTACTCGTACTATTTGGCAATAGTACACCTATTCAAATTGCGGGAAAAGTATTTAATTATATGAGTACTGGAAAGCATATATTATATATAAAAAATATGCCCAAAGACATTCATGATCCCGTAGAAAAAATAATGGAAGAGTATGGTAATTCAACTATCGTTCAAAACAATAATAAAGAAATATACAAATCTATTTTAAATCTAATCGACCTAAAAAAAAATGGTGACCTAAAAATAAAGCATTCAGAAAAAATTGATAAATATACCTGGGAGTCACAAGTATTCTTATTATCACGAAATATTAGGAGAAAATTTACTTAAATGAAAAAATTATTTATATTAAATCTTTCTTATGCTTTTATAGCCAATATAATAGTTTTAGTGTCATCTACTATAATAACTTTATTGCTACCAAAATTTATGGGAATAGAAAACTATGCGTATTGGCAACTGTATGTATTATATACAACGTATACAGCTTTTTTTCATCTTGGGTGGAATGATGGTATTTATTTGGAATCCGGAGGAGTAGATTATTCAGATTTAAATAAAAACAATCTATTTTCTCAGTTTATTCTACTAATTTTTCTTAACATTATTTTAGTACTTATTGTTAATATAGTCTGTTTATTTAACGTTAATATCAATGAAGAAAAACTACTGATTTTACGATTAATGACATTTTCTACTTTGATCACTGTTCCAAGGGGATTTTTAATGTCGATCTTGCAGGCAACGAATAGAATTAAGGAAAATTCTTTTATTACAATATTAGAGAAGGTTGTTTTTATTACTTTTATCATAGTTATTATTATTTTTAATATTAACAATTTTTATTTTTTAATATTCTGTGACATAGTCTCGAAATTATTTTCATATGTATGGATTATTTACATTTGTCGAGACATAGTTGTCAGAAAACTATCTTGTTTTTCTGTTCAAATAGTGGAGATAATTCAAACTATATTTAGTGGGATGAAAATATCAATTGCCTATATAGCTAGTACCCTAATTGTGAATACTATACGTTTGTTTATTGAAAAAGGTTGGAGTGTAGTGGTTTTTGGGCAGATATCTTTAATCCTTAGTCTCTCTAATTTGGTAACAGTTTTTGTAAATTCAATAGGTTTAGTAATATTTCCGATTATTCGAAAAAAGAAAAATAGCGAGTTAGTATATTTGTATCAAAATTTTAGAAATATTTTTACCGAAGTTTCTCTCCTAGGACTATCAATTTATTTTCCATTGAAATGGGTAATGGAGTTTTGGTTACCGAACTATAGTGAAGGGCTTAAGTACCTACTTATTTTATTTCCTATCTGTATCTTTGATGGGAAAATGGCCATGATATTTACTACGTTTTTCAAATCATTAAGAAAAGAGAATACACTGTTAATGATTAATATTGTGACATTAATTTTTAGTGCTATATTGTCTTTTATATTTAGTATAGTATTAAGAAATTTATTATTATCTGTGATGTTAATACTTATTGTATTGGCATTCAGAAGTGTTATTTCTGAAATATACCTATCTAAAATTTTAAATATTAAATATTTAAAAAATATTGCTACTGAATTACTTATCGTTTGTTGGTTTCTCATAGTTTGTTTGAATTTTGATTTACTTAAAGGATTTTTTATATATAGTATCAGTGTTTTTATGTATTTAATTGTAATAAGAAATTCATGTTTGAAAAGGATGATATATGAATGGAAAATCAAAAAAAAATAATGATGATTTTCGGTACCAGACCTGAAGCAATAAAAATGTCACCTTTGGTAAAGCAAATAGAAGGTGATGCACGTTTTGAGTCAATCGTTGTAGTTACTGCACAACATCGCCAAATGTTAGATCAAGTATTAGATGTTTTTGAAATTAAACCAGATTATGATCTTGATATAATGAAAGAACGACAATCTCTTAATGAAATTACCGGAAATGTTTTGAAGCTTTTAGATGAAGTCTTACTAAAAGAAAATCCGGATATTGTTTTTGTACATGGGGATACGACTACTACATTTGCGGCATCTTTAGCAGCTTTTTATCGACAAATTCCTATCGGACATGTTGAAGCTGGATTAAGAACTTGGGACAAATATTCACCTTTCCCAGAAGAAATGAATCGACAAATGACTGATGTATTGGCTGATGTCTACTTTGCCCCAACGAAAGAAAGCAAGCAAAACTTATTAAAAGAAAATCATTCTGAAAAAGAAATTTTTGTAACAGGTAATACTGCAATAGATGCAATGAAATATACAGTTCAAAATGATTATCATCATGAATTAGTAGATTTAATTGGTGAGCGACGTGTAATCTTGGTGACAATGCATCGAAGAGAAAATCTTGGTGAACCAATGACTAATGTTTTTCAAGCGATTAATCATATTGTTGAACAGTATGAAGATGTCGAAATCATTTTCCCTATTCACAAAAATCCAGTTGTACGTCAAAATGCGCAGAAGACACTTATTAAATCCGAACGTATTCACGTCATTGAACCGTTAGATGTTGTTGATTTTCAAAATTTTGCTAAACGCTCATTTTTAATTCTATCTGATTCAGGTGGAGTACAAGAAGAAGCACCTTCATTAGGTGTTCCTGTATTAGTTTTAAGAGATACTACTGAGAGACCAGAAGGTGTGTCAGCGGGTACCTTAAAAGTAGTTGGAACAGAGAAGGGAAAAGTCATTAGAGAAGTAGAAAAGTTGTTGGATAATGAAGAGGAATATCTACTAATGGCTAAAGCAAAAAATCCATATGGAGATGGTCATGCAAGCGAAAGAATCCTTAACGCCACAGCTTATTATCTTGGTATCACAAATGAGAAGCCAGAGGAATTTTAGTATTTAAAAAAAACAGTCCAAATACCTTGTCAATAACAAGGGGGTTGGACTGTTTTATTATTTGTATATTACTATCATAAACTTCACTCCCGCCAGCCCGGTGTCACTGCCTCCTTACAAAACGTGAACCGCTTCTTATCATAATTCACCAAGCCGGAATCTTTCAGCTGTTTGATCACCTGTCCGGCGGTTTCACGAGTGGTCCCGCTATTGACTGCTAGTTCTTTCAACGTGATTGGATAGGGGATCGATATATGACCGTCTTCTGTAGGGATTCCTAATTCTTCTTTTAAAACAAATAGGTTTTGTTTCACTCGGTCAAATGCACTGGAGGTCAAGCCGATTTGAATGCGTAGTTCGTGCATCTGAACGACTTTTCCTAACTTTTGGATCATGTAAATCAATTGATTGGGGTTGTTTTTGACGATTTTTTCATAACAAGCTACAGGAAAATAAAAAGTCTCGATATCTGTCATGGCTTGTGCTGTATACGTATAAGGTTCTTCTTCAAAAATACCAGACATTGGAAAGAGATTATTTGCTGTGACATAATCATAGTAGTAATAAGTCGCACTTTCGTCATAACGCTCTAAACGGATCAATCCTTCTGTTAAGACATAGAAACGTTGCCGCTCATCTCCTTCATCAAAAAGCACTTGTCCTTTCTTATATGAACGTAGGACAGTCTGCTCTTTGATTTCTTCAAATTCCTCATCAGTAAAGTGTTCAAAATCAGGTTGATATCTGAGTTTAGAAAAATGATAATCGATTTTATTTACACGCATGAACATCCCTGCTTCCTATTATTCTTTAATTCTATTGTGACTTCTTTTATTTCTTTTGTAAAGCCATAATACATTCCGAGAAAAGCTATATTTTGTAAAAAATCAATTGCGTTTGTTATTATGTAGGATTTATACAAAACAGATGAATATAATTTGATGAGTGATCATAAAAGTGTATAAAAAACAAATAATATACATAAAGTAAACGCTAACAACCTTAATTTAAATGGGATTTAAAAATATACAGAAAAATTTTTTTGATGAATAAAAATTTTTTTGATAGAGTTTTCAGTATAAAAAAAAGAGAAATTATTAATAAAAGATGCAAAAATGTGTAATTATTTAATTAAGCTTTAATAATGAGAGATTCTTCTCATTTAAAATGCGAGAAAAGCATGAAAGTGATTACAAAAGCAGTTTATTCTAAGTATGTAATCAAAACGAAGGAGGCAACACAACATGGATAAACCGATTCACGTTTTCTCTGAGATAGGAAAGTTAAAGACAGTATTATTAAAACGACCTGGTCAAGAAGTTGAAAATCTAACACCTGATATTATGGATCGTTTGTTGTTCGACGACATTCCGTATCTACCGATTGCACAAGCTGAGCATGATGAATTTGCACAAGTGCTCCAAAGTGAAGGCGCTGAAACATTATATTTAGAAAAATTAGCGGCTGAAGCAATCGATGCAGGTAATGTCAAAGAGGAATTTTTAAATAAAATGTTAGATGAATCTTTTATTGCATCTAATGCTGTTAGAGATGGTCTTCATGAGTTCCTTCTATCAATGGAAACTCAAGATATGGTAGATAAGATCATGGCGGGTGTCCGTACAAAAGATATCGATGTGAAATCACGTAGTTTATACGATTTATCATCTGATGACGACTATCCATTCTACATGGACCCAATGCCAAACCTATACTTTACAAGAGACCCTTCCGCATCAATGGGAAATGGGATGACAATCAATAAAATGGCATTTGAAGCGCGTCGTCGTGAGTCAATGTTCACAGAATACATTTTGAACCACCATCCACGTTTTGCAAATAAAGGTGTTGACGTATGGTTGGATCGAGAAAATCCAGATCATATCGAAGGTGGGGATGAATTGATCCTTAGTGACACAGTTGTCGCTGTTGGTATCTCACAAAGAACAAATGCAAAAGCGATCGAGCGTTTAGCACGTCACTTATTTGCGAAAAACGCAGGATTTGAAAAAGTCTTGGCAATCAAGATTCCGAATAATCGTGCGATGATGCATTTAGATACAGTATTTACAATGGTTGACCATGACAAATTCACGATCCACCCAGCAATCCAAAGTAAAGAAGGAAAAATGGACGTCTTTACAATCGAACAAGCTGGCGATGATATCAAAATTTCTCATTCAGATGATTTACAAGAGTCATTGAAATCAGTTCTAGGTTTAGATGATCTTGTATTGATCCCAACAGGTAATGGCGATGCGATCGTTGCACCTCGTGAACAATGGAATGATGGCTCAAACACATTAGCGATCGCTCCAGGGGTTGTAGTTACTTATAATCGTAACTATGTATCAAACGAATTATTGAGAAGCTACGGCATCAAAGTATTGGAAATCACTTCAAGTGAATTGTCACGCGGTCGTGGCGGCCCTCGTTGCATGAGCCAACCGTTAGTTCGTGAAGATTTAAAATAGTTTATTCCTGATGGCAGTCACTGTCAGCTGCCATCAGATTTCCTCTTAATACCAAGTACTTTATGTACTATCAAATAGAATACAATTTTAAAGGAGAATGTTCATATGAAAGAATCAGTATTTCAAGGAAGAAGTTTATTAGCAGAAAAAGATTTTACAAAGGAAGAGTTACAATATTTGATCGACTTTTCTCAACACTTGAAAGATTTGAAAAAACGTGGCATCCCACATCATTACTTAGAAGGAAAAAATATTGCATTACTATTTGAAAAAACATCAACACGTACTCGTGCAGCATTTACAACTGCAGCAATCGATCTTGGTGCGCATCCTGAATATTTAGGTGCGAATGACATCCAATTAGGTAAAAAAGAATCTACAGAAGATACTGCCAAAGTATTAGGTAGTATGTTTGACGGAATCGAGTTCCGTGGTTTCAGCCAAAAAATGGTGGAAGAATTAGCTGAATTCTCAGGCGTACCTGTATGGAATGGTTTAACTGATGAATGGCACCCAACTCAAATGATCGCTGACTTCTTAACGATCCAAGAAAACTTCGGTAAAGTGGAAGGCATCACAGTTGCTTATTGTGGCGATGGACGTAACAACATGGCGAACTCATTGTTAGTAACAGGTGCGATCTTAGGAACAAACATGCGTATTGTTGCACCAAAAGAATTACAACCTGAAGAAGAAATCGTGAAAATGGCTGAAGAGTTTGCAGCGAAATCAGGTGCACAATTAATGATCACTGACGATGTTGCTAAAGGGGTTGACGGAGCAGACGTTCTTTACTCAGACGTTTGGGTATCAATGGGTGAAGAAGATAAATTTGAAGAACGTATCAAATTATTGAAACCTTACCAAATCAATATGGATATGATCGAAAAAACAAACAATACAGATCGTTTGATCTTCTTACACTGCTTACCAGCCTTCCATGATACGAAGACAGTTTACGGTGAACAAATGAAAGAACGCTTCGGCATCACTGAAATGGAAGTAACAGACGAAGTATTCCGCAGTAAATATGCACGTCAATTTGAGCAAGCAGAAAACCGTATGCACTCAATCAAAGCAATCATGGCAGCAACACTAGGAAACTTATTCATTCCTCGTGTGTAACAACTAACAAGTAAATAATCAAAACGAGTCAGCGTGAGGATCGTTCAGAAAGAACGCTGGCTTGTTTTGTCATCGGTAAAATTCAGAATGTTCTGAAAGAAAGGGAGATAGACATGGCAAACAGAAAAGTGGTTGTTGCATTAGGCGGAAACGCGATTTTATCAACAGATGCAAGTGCAAAAGCACAACAAGACGCATTGATGGAAACAGCAAAATACTTAGTGAAATTTATTGAACAAGGAGATGAATTGATCATCTCACATGGTAATGGTCCTCAAGTTGGAAATTTGTTGATCCAACAACAAGCGGCTGATTCAGAAAAAACACCGGCAATGCCATTAGATACATGCGTGGCGATGACGGAAGGTTCAATTGGCTATTGGTTGCAAAATGCGATGGGCGAAGTGTTGAAGGAAAAAGGAATCGATAAAGATGTCGTTTCTTTAGTGACACAAGTCATCGTTGATGAAAATGATCCATCGTTCAAAAATCCAAGCAAACCAGTTGGACCTTTCTATACAGAAGAAGAAGCGAACGATCAGATGAAAGCAGACTCTTCCGTAACATTCAAAGAAGATGCAGGACGTGGTTGGCGTAAGGTCGTTGCTTCTCCAAAACCAATCTCAATCAAAGAAGCTCGTGTCATCCAAACATTAGTGGAACAAGGCGTGATCACCATTTCTGTAGGTGGTGGCGGTATTCCAGTAGTGGAAACTGCAACAGGTCTTGAAGGAAAAGAAGCCGTGATCGACAAAGATTTTGCTTCTGAAAAATTAGCAGAGATCATCGGAGCAGATCTACTGATCGTGTTGACGGGTGTCGATAATGTCTATGTGAATTATCAAAAACCTGATCAAAAGAAACTAGAAACAGTTGGTGTCTCAGAAATGAAACAATACATTGCTGAAAACCAATTTGCTCCAGGAAGCATGTTGCCAAAAGTGGAAGCAGCGATTGCCTTTGTTGAGGCTCGTCCTACTGGGAAAGCAATTATTACTTCCTTAGAAAATATTGAGAATCTATTAGCTTCAGAAGAAGGAACGATCATTGTTGCTGATGAAGCGTAAGAAACTTTTTATCGTTTTACCATGACCATGTGTATAAAATGTCCAGTTGGTTTTTAATCTCCTTTAGACCTCCTGGACATTTTAGGTTGTGAGAAAAGCACTTTGACCTGAGCAATAAGATAGAAAATCAGAAAATAGTATCTCATATTTTTTGATTTTTTAGCTTGTTGTTGAAGGTCAGCTTTTCGAACACCGTTTATTTATGAAGAAAACTCTAGCCAGTCGATTGGATATCTGCTATAATTCAATCAAGTTAAATAAGAGCAACGTTTGCTGAACAAGAGAGTAATTGGTGTCATTTCGTTCAAAGCGAGTCTGGGTAGAGTGGAAGCCGGACGGACAAATCCCAATGAAGCGCACTTGGAGAACTCTGTCTTTGACAGACGGTCGTCTACCGATATCAGATCGAGCAGGTCCTTTTTTAGGACAATTGGAGTGGTACCGCGGGAATTCTCGTCTCTAGTAAATTCATAGGAAATATGGATTTGCTAGAGATTTTTTTGTTTTACAGCAAACAATATGTAGGAGGAAAATAAATGAATAACAAAGATGTTGTTGCAAAAGCACTATATGAAGTAGTACAAGATGACTTGACATTGGAGCAAGTCGCACAATTACTTGAAAATCCAAAATCAGCGGACCATGGAGATGTCGCATTTCCCACGTTCTCTTTAGCAAAAATCTTCCGCAAAGCACCACAACAGATCGCAGCGGATCTTGCTGAGAAAATCGATGCAACAAATTTTGAAAAAATCGAAGTCGTCGGACCATACTTGAACTTCTTTATGAACAAAGAGATCATTAGTAAGCAAGTGTTAGCTACAGTAGTAAAAGAAAAAGAACACTATGGTGATAGCACGATCGGTAACCAAGGAAGCCTGCCTATCGATATGTCTTCACCAAACATTGCAAAACCAATTTCAATGGGTCACTTACGTTCGACAGTAATCGGAAACTCAATTGGCTTTATTATGGAAAAATTAGGCTACCAACCAGTACGTATCAACCATTTAGGAGACTGGGGAACACAATTTGGAAAACTGATCGTTGCCTACAAAAAATGGGGATCTGCTGAATCTGTAAAAGCTGAACCAATCAATGAATTATTGCGTCTATATGTCCAATTCCACGAAGAAGCTGAAACACAACCTGAATTGAATGATGAAGCTCGTTCTTGGTTCAAGCGTCTAGAAGAAGGCGACGAAGAAGCGATGGAGTTATGGCAATGGTTCCGTGACGAATCAATGAAAGAATTCAACAAGATCTATGACTTGTTAGAAGTTCGTTTTGATTCATTGAACGGGGAAGCTTTCTACAATGACAAGATGGATGAGATTGTCGAATTACTAGAAGAAAAACATCTCTTACAAGAAGACAAAGGTGCAGAAATCGTTGACTTATCTGCTTATGATCTAAATCCTGCCTTGATCAAAAAATCAGATGGTGCGACACTTTATATTACGCGTGATTTGGCAGCTGCACTATACCGTAAACGTACGTATGATTTCAGTCAATCACTATACGTAGTTGGTAATGAACAAAGTTATCACTTTAAACAATTGAAAGCTGTCTTGAAAGAACTAGGCTTTGACTGGTCAGATGATATGCACCATATCCCGTTTGGTTTGATCACACAAGGTGGTAAAAAACTATCTACACGTAAAGGAAAGATCGTTTTACTAGAAGAAGTATTGAATGAAGCAATCGACTCAGCGAAACAACAAATCAGTGAAAAGAATCCTGATTTGGAAAACAAAGATGTCATCGCAAAACAAGTCGGTGTTGGTGCTGTTATTTTCCACGATTTAAAAAATGATCGTTTGAATACCTTTGACTTCAATTTAGAAGAAGTGGTTCGTTTTGAAGGGGAAACTGGTCCTTATGTCCAATATACTCATGCTCGTGCGATGAGTTTATTAGACAAAGCAGGTTTTGTTCCTTCTGAAGATCAAGCTTATGCGTTGAATGATGAAAATAGTTGGGAAGTCGTGAAGCTTGTACAGAAATACCCTGAAACAGTACTTCAAGCGGGTGAAAAATATGAGCCATCGATCATTGCAAAACATGCGATCAAACTGGCACAAGCATTCAATAAATACTATGCACATACAAAAATCTTAGCGGACGATGACCAAAAAGATGCGCGCTTAGCGTTAGTTTATGCGGTAACTGTTTTACTAAAAGAAGACTTACGTCTATTAGGATTACATGCACCAGATAAAATGTAAAAAGTTTCATTGCTCAATGATTTTCTGAAGAGAAATCTAAAAGTTATTTATCAGTCAATAATCCATTGCATATTTACAATTGAATTGATTTTTATCTAGAAGGTTCTCTTTTAGAAACGAGCCAAGTCGGGATTTGAAAAAATCCCGGCTTTTTTGATGTATTTTTGGTACGGCATACATTTTCATAGTTGTTTTATGTTGAATTGTACATACAAAAATTTTTATGAATAAATAATTGAATTTCCTTTTCTTATTTTAGAAAAAGTCGTTTCATGAGAATCTTCACTTTTTGTTAAGCGCTTTCTTTTCTTGCGGTATACTCTCGGTGTAAATAAAAAAGAAAAGGAGTGGAAAAATGAAAGTGAAAAAGAAATGGTTCTCGTTGTTGATGGTTGTGATGTTGTTGTCGTCGGTTTTCCAACCGACACTCTTAGCCTTTGCGAGTGATCGATCCTTCAGAGAAGCGATCTCGCGTCCGGCTGTTGAGATTGATTTAAGCGGCACTTCGCAAGCGAAAGATGAAAAAACATGGAACGAATGGGCAAAACTCCGAGGATTTACGGATACTTTGACTGCCGAACATAACGTATTTGATAATTTGGTTCTAGCGGATTATTTAGACATGATGGAAGGGCCAAGTACGTTACCCCTCAGTGCACGGTTTGCTCGTTCAAAAATTGCACCGATCATCCAAGCTACCGCCTTTGCTGAATTTACCCGACCCTACTTAAAAGAATCGTCCAAAGAGATGGCTGTCAGTCAGTTGTATCGGGTGACCTCCACCAATATCTTAAGACAATCGATCAGTTTACTTGGTGACGCCATTGATGCGCCCGAAGATCCGATTGAGATTTATCCAACCACTAAAATCGAGTTGGCTAGTTGGATTTCAGTCCAAAACCAGTTTCTCGAATACATAGAAACGACCCCCGACTTATCTGGATATGAGATGCGAACTGGCACAGACGGTGTGAGCAGATTGTTCGTGCCGAAAAGCACAAACAATCAAAGTCTGTTAGTTTATCCAGATACTTCACTGAATGAATACTTACCGGGAAATGAAAAATTACCTCCGCGGATCGGCGCCCTGAAACAAATCAATTTTTCTCCATATAATGGTCCAGGAACACCCTATGTCAATGTGACCATGAGCTATACCGCCTATGACCATCGTCAACAATTATATACACAATATGATGTTCGTGGCATCACGATTCCCATGGAGACGGACTTTGATACATTTTTAGCAGAAATCGCCACACCTGAACAAGCCTTGGAACTGGTCAAAGAATATTCTTCGGTCCAATTCGGGGCAGTAGACCTAACAGATGTCGATTCCGTCAATGAAGTCGGAAAAGAAATCACCCGTCAGATGATCGATGAGCGGGATGCGCTGATTGATCAATTGCCTGATACGTTTCAGACCAATCTATTCCGGATCGTAGCGAAAGCCAATGACAAGGAAGTTGTCATTAATCGGGAAGGTGAATTTGTGTATCGGGGAACGCAAGAAATTGTTCCCTTAGATCAAATCGACATCGGCTTTAACCAAGAAGTCATCTATACGATCCGCAAAGTGCAAAGCTTTTTCGGTATCTATTGCAACTACTATGCGTTAGCCGATGGCTTGTTTGATGAAGAACGCACGAATGCCTTACCAAGAAGTCTAGATGAAACCACCATTGCAGCGATTTCTGAAGTCGGTGGCAATGTATTGAAGAATTTACCAAATTACGAAAATACCGACTGGGTCATCAAACAGTCCCAAATCCAGCTCGAAAAAACAGACATCTTACTTATCATTATGTGCTTACCGTTGTCTGAAATGTTTTCTGTCTTACGAGCAGTTGAATCCGAAGAAGTCTTCGTAACAGCGATCGAAGTCGAAGAAGCTGAAGCCGCTCGCGTATTGGAAGCGGAAAAGGCTCTGATTACCAAGGGCTGTCCAAATGAAGCCTTAGTAGAGAAGTTACCAACTACTGAATTTTATAACCGCAAGTCGTTGCGACATGTGGCAGGAGAGGTGAGACCTGGGAGAAGTGGCAATCCTGAAATCACAGGTGCCCATTCGAGACATCCTGATTTTTATAGCCCAGACAGTGGAGTAGTTTATGAACCAACTGGGGCGGTGGTGGAAGGACGACCTTTTGAGGCGGATGTTAAGTATGATGGGAAATATAAGAATACAAAATCTACTGTTTTTCCAGACAGCTGGGATGCAGAGAAAATTACGAGTGAAGTAGAACAAATTGTAAGGCAAAAAAATTTTGACTCTCCTGGAAACCATACTTTTAGTGGTGAGAGTACAGCTGGATTTGAGATAAAAGGAAATGTAAATGTTAAAATGAATGGTAAAATAACCGTGGTATCAGCATATCCCATTTTAAAATAAATATATACTCTGAAGTAAAAGATTTTCTAATGACATGGGTGAATAAGAAACGCAGATGTGGGACTTATTAATTAACTATAAAAAGACTAATGTCAAAACTATTTTTTAAGCTTTGATATTGGTCTTTTTATTTATAGGAATCTATTTAAAGTTTTTTTCCAAGCCTGCTTAAACCTCTTTCTTTATATTCATTAATTTTTTTTTGAAACATTTCAGGTGTATATACATTACGCCAATAATATAAATTGTTCTGTTGATATTGATAGATGATAGCTAAAATTGAATTATTCAATTGTTCGCT